>WQXD01000161.1 GCA_009785015.1 Oscillospiraceae bacterium
CGGCGACCTCATAGACAAGATATACGGACTTCTCTACGAAAACCCGGGAGCATATACCCTGCAGGGCGACAATTTCGAGAATCTTGTCTGCAAGCAGTTCGATATGTTCAAAAACAATCAGGTATTGCTTCTGCCCCAGGTATTGCTTCCGAATTTCATAGGGCAGCTGCGCGATATGGAAGCTGATTACGGCATCATTCCCTATCCAAAATTCGATGAGGCTCAGGAAAAATACCTGTGCCGCATCTGGGACATAGTTTCGCTGATGTGTATTCCGGTGAACTGCGACGTGCCCGAAGCTGTCGGCGCGTTTATGGAAGCAATGGGTTCGGAGAGTTACAGGAAAGTGACCCCGGCATACTATGAAACCGCGTTGAAAATCAAATATTCAAGGGATGAAGTTTCTTCAAAGATGATTGATATAATACGCGAAGGGGCATATTTGAACTTCGCGAGCATATATAACGAGAGTATTGACAATCCGTGGTTTTGCATGCGCGATCTCATGACAAACAAACGCAACAATTTTGCTTCGTGGTATGAAAAAAACGAGCCGCGGATAGCCAAAAAAATCAATACCGTCGTGGAAAAATATCTTGATTTGGAAAATTGACGTAATTTTCACAATCAAAGAACCGGAGAAGCAGTTTTCCTTTAATTTGCGCCCTTGCCAAACAAGTTTCGATCCGCAAAAGAGGTTGAAGCTCAAAATGAGCCTCAACCTCGGAGCTACCGAAAATCTGGCTGAACAATAAGATCAAAGGAGAAAAAATAATTTATGAAAATGCTTAAAAAATTGGCGTTAGAACCTTTTGCGGCGAACGAAATAAAACCGTCGGGCTGGCTAAAAAAACAGTTGGAAATTCAGGCTCGCGGGCTTACCGGAAATCTCGATTTATTTTGGCCCGATATTAAAGACAGCAAATGGATAAGCGGCGAATGCGAGGGTTGGGAGCGCGTGCCCTATTGGCTCGATGGATTTATTCCGCTTGCGTATCTGCTTGATGACGTGGATATGAAAACGCGCGTTAAAAAATATATAGACGCAATCATCGCGGGGCAAAAAACAGACGGTTGGATTTGCCCGTGCGAAGATAACGAACGTCATGGATATGATATGTGGGCGGCTTTTTTGATATGCAAAGTTTTAGTCGTATATTATGAGTGCAGTAAAGACGGGCGTATCGAGGAAGTTATATATAAGGCTTTGAAAAATTTATACGTTCATATAGACGCCTGCATAATATTTCAATGGGCGAAAAGCCGTTGGTTTGAGTGTTTGTACGCTATATACTGGCTATATGAGCGAAAGAGTGAGGACTGGCTGCTTACCCTCGCTCACCGGCTCAAAACACAGGGGATTGATTATCATTCGCTTTATGAGAATTGCCCTTATACAAAAAAAACCGAAAAAGGCAAATGGAGTTTTATGTATCATGTTGTAAATACGGCAATGGCCGTAAAATCGGGCGCATGGTACGGCAGGATTCATGATGACGAAAAACATATGGAAACGGCTGATTTAATGCTTGATATATTGGACAAATACCACGGAACGATTGCGGGAATATTTACAGGCGACGAATGTCTTGCGGGAAGAAGTCCCATTCAAGGAACGGAATTATGCGCCGTCGCTGAACTTATGTACTCGCTTGAACAAATTTACGCTTGTTCGGGTGATTCAAAATGGGGTGATAAACTCGAATATATCGCATTTAACGCATATCCGGCAACATTGAGCGCGGATATGTGGACGCATCAATATGACCAGATGGTAAATCAAGTCGAATGCAGTATTTTGCCCGCCGAATATACGCCGTTCACAACAAACGCAGGAGATTCGCATACATACGGACTGGAGCCTAATTACGGCTGCTGCACCGCAAATATGCACCAGGCGTTCCCGAAATTGGCGCTTTCGGCATTCATGCGTTCGGACGATGATATATACAGCGCAGTCCTTGCTCCGTCGCAGCTTAATACAGAAATAAAAGGTGTGAAAATCGAAATATCACTTGATACTGATTATCCGTTCAAAGATACGCTGACATATAAAGTTTTCGCTGATTCCGCAGTTAATTTTAAATTTGGCATACGCATACCCGCATGGGCGAAAAACCCTACGGTAAATGGAGACACAGCAATGGCAGGCGAATTTTATATCATTGATAAAAAGTGGAGCGGAGAGGAAATAATAATTGTCAAGCTGCCATCCGAAGTTGAGATTTTAGAATGGGACAACGACTTACACGCGATAAAAAAAGGCGCACTGCTTTATACGCTCAAAGTCGATTCGGATTGGAATCAAATAGATTGCGGCGCAGACGAAAAAATTAAAGCATATCCGCATTGCGACTATGAAATTTTCCCGAAATCTGCGTTTAATTATGCTATAGCTGATACAGAAGATATCAAATTTATTGAAAATAATATCGGCGAATATGTTTTTTCTGAAAACAAGCCTCCGGTATATGCAGAGGTGAAATGCAGGAAAATAACATGGGATAAAATAAACGGGATTCTTACTGAAGTTCCCGCTGACCGCACGCCTATATCTGATTTGGAAAAAATTAAATTTGTGCCTTACGGCTGTTCGATACTTCGGGTGACCGTACTGCCGGTTTTATAAATTACAAAAAAACTTGAACATAAAAACAATGAACCTCTGCGCCTCATTCACTCCAGTTTACCATTTGCAAGCCGTCTATGCCTTCGAAATGTTTTGTGTTATTTGTCACCAGCACGCAGCCGTTGACGACGCAAAAGGCGGCAATCAATATATCCGTATCCTCAATAGGGTTTCCCGCTTTGCGGCTTTTGCCATATATATCAGCGGCTTCTTCCCACGCAGGCAAATTCATTTCCCCGATAGAGTATAAGGTACACATACAATTAAAAGCTCTTTCTTTTTTAGGCGCATTTTTGTGCTTAAATCCGCGGCGAATTTCATAATAAGCCGCAGGGGGTATAATTATTTTATTTCCCGCCGCTAACGCTTGCCGAAAGCGTGATATTACATGACTATCGTCCTGCACAAAATACGATATAATATTTGTATCAAGCGCATAAGTCATAAATTTACCTCGCGAAATTTGATTCGCTCTATCGGCGGCATTTCCTCATCGGCGGCAGCGTGTATCGCTGCCACGAGCGCGTCAAAGTCTTTAAGCCGTTTGTCTATGTCCTGTGGCGCTTCATTTAAAAGGGTAACAATTGCTCGTGTGCCCTCTGGGATTTTACCCAAACCGAGCGGTATAAATCGCCCATTATTATAGTATGCTTCAAATGCTTGCATTTGTTCTCACGCTCCTTTTCACTAAACAAAATCCAATTGCACAGCTCGTCCTTATTTAGATGTAAACAGAAATGCCCTTGTAGGAGCTTAATTCCTACAAGGACACCCTGACTGGTTGCGGAGGCAGGATTTGAACCTGCGACCTTAGGGTTATGAGCCCTACGAGCTGCCGGGCTGCTCCACTCCGCGGAAAATCACAAACATCGCTGTGATTCTCAGTATAGCACAATATTATCCGTTTGTCAAGGGGAAATTTAAAAATTTTTAAAAATTTGTTTTACCCGCAAAATCCGCATGCCCCGGTGCGATATAATTCAGCTGCCCATATTCTTTGCCGTTTTTGTAAAATACCCTCGGCACCCTTTTGCCGATAAGGCACACCACTTCATAATTTATGGTCCCCATCATTTCGGCCACTTGCTCCACCGGGATATACCCCGCCCCGTTTGCCCCATGCCCGAACAGGGTGACCTCGTCGCCCACTTTGACGCTCCCGCAGTCTGTGACGTCGATTATGCTCTGATCCATGCAGACCCTGCCGATCACGGGGGCCGATTTCCCGTTGATGAGCACATTTGCCGAATTTGAGAGCAGCCTCGAAAATCCGTCGGCGTATCCTATGGGCAAGGTGGCGCACAATATGTCCTGTTTTGACTTATATGTCCTGCCATAGCTCACCGTTTCGCCTTTTTTTACCGTGTGTATCTCCGATATTATCGTTTTCAGCTCCATAGCGGGGACGAGGCCTGTATCCGCCGCCTCCGCGGATGATCCCCAGGGGCAGAGCCCGTACAAAATCAGCCCGCAGCGCACATAATCCAAATGCGTTTCCCTGAAATTTATCGTCGCGCCGCTGTTGGCCGCGTGCTTTATGCCGAAATGGATGTTTTCCTTTTCCAATGAATCGACAAGCCCGCAAAACAGCCCGAACTGCTCTTTTGTAAAGCTCGAATTTTTATCGTCGGCGGCGGCGAAATGGGTGAAGATCCCCTCGCATACGATATTGTCCATGTTTTTTATCGATTTTATCTTCGCGGTCAAATCCTTGTCTTGGTTTTTTTTCGTAAAACTGAAGCCGAGGCGGTTCATCCCGGTATCTATTTTTATGTGGAGTTTTACGCCGGCGCCGAGCCCCTTGGCTATTTCCGAAATTTCTTTAGCGCTCCCGAAATCGAATACCGTCTGGATTATATCGCATTCGACAAGTTTTTTTATATTTTCCCTTATGGGGGCGGTATACCCGAGAATCAATATATTCTGCCCTATGCCCGCCTCCCGGAGCTGCGCGGCTTCGTCCAATGAGGACACGCCGAAAAAATCCACACCGCACCAGGCGAGCTCCCGGGCCACGAACGGCGCTCCGTGGCCGTAGGCGTCGGCTTTCACTATCGCCATGATCTTCGACTTGCCTTCCAATAATTTTTCAATTGCCCCGACATTTCGGCGAATCGCGTCCAAGTCGATTTTGGCCCAGGTGCGCCTGTCTGTTTTGTAATCCATATCAAAAATCGCTTTATCCCTTTTTATTGTTTTTTACTGTTTTTTGTATTTTCGTTCTAATTTGTCCGCCCCGTCTCCCCTGCCCGTTTCCCTGAGGCGTTTTATATACCCTTCCAGCGCGCCTTTTGTATGAGCCGGTCCGCCTTCCCGCAAAACCGTCCACATTGGGTCGGACGCGTCCGGCGGCACAGAGGACGCGCAGGATTTTTTCATCATGGCGTCGTGCCAGTCCAGAATTATCTTCGCGCCCTTCGCGCATATATCCGGATATTTTTCTTTTACGTCGTTTTGCTCGTGGGGGTCGAGCGCCAAATCAAACAGCATTTCGTCGTCGAACAGATGGAATCCGTCGTGGTACGTGCGCATATACAGCCAGTCGCCGAAGCGCGCCGAACGCTGGCATACATGGGCCATCTGCGATATCACCACGCTCTCGCGGCCGGTGTCCTGTTGGCGGGTCACCGCATTTGCGAAGCTCACCCCGTCCCAGTGCGCGCCCGGTTTCACATTCATCAGTTCGGCCAAAGTGGGCGCGAGATCCACATTGCAGTGAAGCCCCTCGCGCGCCTCTCCCCCTTTTGCCCCATTCCATTTAATAATCAGCGGGATCCGGCAGGTAGCCCAATCCGCCGTGGCGTGTTCCGAATAAATCCCGAGCTCGCCCATGTTCTCGCCGTGGTCGGAGGAGATTATGACGCACAAGTCGTCGTAGAGGCGCATTTTTTTCAGTTTGTCCATCATCTGCCCCACGAGGTAGTCGGCGTAGAGTATGCCGGTGTCATATCCGTCCACCAATTTTTTCAGCCCCGCCAAATCCTTCGCGCTGCCCGGGTGCCTCGGGAAATTCGGATTCTCTTTGTCGTCATACATGCTTATCTCGTTTATCGAGTGGGGGCCGGTGTGTTTTAGATGTTTTTCGAAAACCTCATTGTCTATCCATGTCTCAAGGGGACTTGAGGCAAACGGGTCGCCGAAACTTGCGGGCGCCCTGTAAGGGGTGTGCGGATCCCACAGGTGGACGTGCAAAAACCAGTTGTCTTCGCAGGCGTTTCTGTCGAGCCAGCCGAGCGCAACGGGCAAAACTTCCTCGCCGGATTCCATTCCGCCCTTTCCCACGTTGTATGTCTCGTTGAAACCGGCGTTGAACCACCATGAGCTGTGGCGTTCGGCGAAAGTGCTTATCGAAGCGGTTTTCAGACCCGCTTTCCTGAAAATATTTATGAAATTGTCCCTGTCCAAAATGTCCCCGAATCCCCTGTTTTCCCCTGAAATCCTCCTGTCGGCGGCGGTGCCGCCGTGGCCCACCGCGCCGTGGCGTATGCCGAACATACCCGAGATGAGCCCCGCCCTCGAGGGCAGGCAAGGAGCGTCCGCGCAGCAGTACCGGTCAAATCTGATCCCGTCTTCGCATATTTTGTCTATATTCGGCGTGGTATCGCGGTAATATCCGTAGCAGCCCATGTGGTCGGGCCTGAGCGTGTCGATATCGATAAACATAACCCGCATTTGTTTTATTCCTCCATTTAAATCTTTAATTTTTCGTTTACCCCAATTGTATCACAGATAAAAAAAATATGCAACAAAAATCTGAGCGTATATCCCGCATTTGAGAAAAGAGCGCGACATGCCGCAGTCCAAAACAAACTCCAACCACTCAGCATTCGGCTCATTAAACAAACCATATTTTATCATAAACAAAAATATTTGTCAATTTAATTTTTTATATTTGCACGGGTTTCACTTGTTTTTGCAAGTAAAATATGGTATAATAAACAAAAATTTGAACGAGGAGGATTATATATGTCAATTGAAAATACTTTGTCGGCAATGCCGACGGCGCGGTTGGTAAAAATCGTGCTGGCGGCATTGGAAAAAATGAGTGAAGTGGAACAAATCGAATTTATCGCCAGATACATCGACGCAAAGACAAGCCTGCAGCGTTCCGGGGCGGATGATTCGGTATCTTTTTTGGAAGAATTGGAAAAATTTTGCCGGAATTGTCTTGATAACGTCTATTATACGGATGAACAGGAAATTGAAGATTTTTTCATCGATAACGATCATCGCAGGTCTTATTATGACGACGGCTGGGATTACGGCGAATACTTCGAAACTACGGAATGGTCCAAGAATTTTACACGGTTGTTTAAACTGTCCATGATGTATATACAGAGCGGCGATATCAAAACAGGCTATGAAGCGAACGCGAAACTTTTATCATGTTTACAAGAAGCGTCTGTCAACGATTGTTTTGGTATGGGGGACTGTGATCTAAACCCCGAAGAATTTATTGAAGTGGATTGGAGCGAATTGTTTGAATTGCATTATTCTGCATTGTTTCAATATAACTTAAATTTATCCGCGGCAATCGACGAAGCGTTCCGGTTGTGGATAGATTACGGCGAACGCTGTACGGAAGGTTTCTTAACTCACGTCAAAGATATCGATTTGGCGGAAAACTGTATATTAAACGAAATAAAAAACGCACAGGATAATTGGACGTTTCAATGCCTGTGTTTCAAGCTGTTGGAAAAATTATACGCGCGGCTCGGCGAAAACTTCGATAAAGTATCCCATGCGAAAGCGCTGATAAATTTTAACGTCTTTTTTTACTTAATTGCCACAGAAGGGTATCACGAACAAGCGCAATGGCCGGAAGTCGTCGAAACGGCGCTTGCCGCGTTGGACCAGATCCCCTTTTCGGGATATAACCGAAACAGCGGCTATAGCAGCTTCGGTCAAAACAAAATACGCGCGTCCATACAAGCGAAATTGACGGAAGCGTATGAAAGCCTCGGAGATAACGCAAAAGCGTTTGAAACGGCAAAAACAATGTTTTGGGAAGCGCCCGATTTCGCGCTTTACAAACGCGCGCGCGGATTGGCGGAAAAAACAACGGGCGCCCCGGAGTTTTTGGCGGCGGTCGAAGCACAGCTCGGCGAAAAACAAACAGAAAACATTTATGGCCGCGCAAGCCTGCTGCTCTATATTTATTCTTATGAGGGCGAAATCGAAAAACTGGTGGGTATTGCGCACTCGCAAAAAATCAATCAAAATTATTACGATAAAAAATACATCGCGCTCTCGCTGGTTTACCGCGCAATGAACGGCGCCGAGGAGACCACGCAGGCCATCGGTGAATATTTGTCGCGGGCCGTAAATCAAAACGGAATAGAGGATATGCTCATACTGAGCGGTGACGCCGAAACGCGGGCAAAAATGTTGTCGTACGCGTCGGTCTTGCTGACAGAAATGGTCGCCTTTCATATCGACGCCGCGAGCCGGAGCAGATACGCGAAAGCCGCTTATTATATGTGCGTATTGCGCGATATTTGTGAATATTTGGGAAAAAAAGATGAATTTATGGATTATTTCAAAGACGTCATAGCGCAAAACAACCGCCGCCCGGCGCTCAGGGACGAAATGAGCGTCGTATACGGCAAATCGGCGGTCGGAATTAAAAGATAAAAATTTATCAACCATACAAATCCAACTATTGGTTGGACTTCAAACAACTAATTGGTAATTGTATTATTGTTCCGTAAATTATATAATAAAATCACACCGGTGAAAAGTTTTATTCATTAATTTTTAGGAGTGATTTTATGAACGTCAAAATAGGCGAAAAAATTAAAG
>WQXD01000162.1 GCA_009785015.1 Oscillospiraceae bacterium
ATAGACTTCATGCATAACCTCTATATTGCCGTCATTGCGAGCGCAGCGAAGCAATCCAGTACGTCGGAATATCGGTTTTTTCTGGATTGCCACGGCGACAAGTCGCCTCGCAATGACAGTTATTCAAGAGGTCTATTTCCTATTCCAGACCCTCCGCGTCCGCGTCATCCGCCGACGCCTCTTGCGCCTCTTCCGGCGCTTCCGTCTCTTCCGGCAGGTCCATCGCTTCCGCGAAGGTCTTGTAGCCGAAGTAATACGCGAGCACATCCTCCGCGACGAATCCCGCCCATATGCCCCTCGAGCCTTTTTCGATCACGGCGGATACCGACACTTTGGGATCGCTGTACGGGGCGAAGGCGATAAATGTCCCGTTTTCGCTGCTTTTCCCTATATTCACCTGCGCGGTCCCCGTCTTCGCGCCCACGAAATACCTCGGGAAATTGTTGAACAGCGTGCCTGCCACAGTCCCTTCCGTGACATTCAGCATTCCCAGTTTGATGGCGTCCAGAGCGTTCTGCGGTATCTGGGAGGAGGCGGCTATTTCGGGCCGGGGAGCGTAGTAGATTTCGTCTGAGCCGTATTCCTTAACGCACAGAAGCAGCGTGTTTTTGTATCTTTCCCCGCCGTTTAATACCGCCCCGAGCATCGTCGCCATCTGCAGGGGCGAAAAAACGTTGAACGACTGCCCGATCGCCGCGGCGATCGTCTGCCCGGCGGCCCACCCCTGCCCCACCGACTGCGCGTATTCGGGCGAAGCCAGGATACCTTTTGTTTCGGGTATTTCTATCCCCGTAAACTCGCCCATGCCGAGCCGCGTCGCCCAGGCGTCTATGGGTCCTATGCCCATTCTGTCGCCGACCACGAAATAGAAATAATTGCAGGAATGCTGGATTGCCTGGGACACGTTTATGCGGCCGTGGGTAAATGCCGGATAGGCCCAGCACACCGGCTGATACCCCTCGTATTTCGTGTACTGGCCGTAATCGTATATCTCTTCGTACACCCCCAGATATCCGCCGCACAGCGCGGCGGTCGAAGTGACGATCTTAAAAACCGACCCGGGCGCGTATTCTCCCATTGTGGCGCGGTTCATAAGAGGCGCGTTTTTCACGTCCGCGCTCAACGCGGCGTATTTTTCCACGCTGAACGTGTCCGTTATTTCATATGAGGGATATGTGGCAAGCGCCAGAACCTCGCCGGTATTCGGGTCTATGACCGCCGCGGCTCCCGCGTTGGCGTCCGCGCCGTTGAGTTTGGGGTCCGCGTAGTTTTTGGAAAGTTTGTGTATATTATCTATCGTTTGTTCCAGCGAATGCTCCGCGACCTGCTGCAGCTTTATATCGATTGTGAGGTACACGTCCTTGCCCGCCACGGGCTCCTTCGTGCAGCTCTCACTCAAAAGATTGCCGTCCTGGTCGTATGTCCGCTCGATTTCGCCGTTTATGCCCCTGAGATACTCCTCAAAGGCGCCTTCGACCCCTCCCCTGCCCACTATCGCGTCCATCTCATATCCCCTCTCGATGTACCACGCAAGCTTTTCGCCCGGGATTTTGCCGATTGTGCCCAGGATATGCGGGGCGGACTGCGGGATGTTGTACACCCTCTCGTAGCCGAGCCGCACTTCGACGCCGGGGTAATTGTGCGAATTTTCCATTATAACCGCCGTCAAAACCTTATTCACGTCCGCGCATATTTTATACGTGTTGCTCCCCGCCAATATGTCCAAGCGGTCAAATTCGTAGCATATGCCCAAGATCGCCCTGAAAAGTTTCGGGTCCCGCCCCTCGGGGGGCATGTATTCGTCGAGGTTGCATTTGAGCGTCAGAAACGCCACGAGCTCGTCGGCCGAGGTGTTCGCGTTCAGTTTGTTTTTTGCCAAAAATCTCTCCAAGCGGTACCTGTCGTTTTGCGATTTCATGCTGTACCAATAGCGTACTTCCTGATATTCTTCGGTTTCAATCGCCATGACCGGCAGCGAATTCGGCGTCAGCTCCCCATTGTAGAAATCGATTTTTTCCACCAGGTCGATCAATATCCGGATGTAGTCCTTTTTCGGCATTTTTTTGCCGTCGATGACTATGTCGTAAATATTTTTGTTTGTGACGAGCGGGACGCCGTATCTGTCAAAAATCTCGCCCCTTGTCGCGGGTATCACAAAAGTTCTGGTGTATGTGGTCTGCACCACCCTTTTGTATTCCTCGGCCCTGGCGATCTGCATATTGAGCAGCGTTCCCCCGTAATAGACGACCGCCGCGAAAAACACAACGAGCAGACCGAAATATCTGACGACGGAATTTTTTCTCTCCATAAATTATTTTTTCCCCTCCGAGGTTTGCGGACGCGCAATGCGCGCCCCTACTCATTAAAATCATATCACGCTGTTGTACGAAACCCTTGCCGCAGTCAGCTTGACCAATAAATATACGGCCGGAGCGAGCGCTACGGTATATATGTATTCCGGCAGGATGAATTCAAGCAGGGCGCGCCCCAAGTCGAAATTCCCCCAGGCGCCCACCAAATAGAACACATTGAACACCTGCCGCAGCGCGCATACGGGAAGGCTCATCAGGCACATGGTCGCAAATGATTTGCCGAAGCGGTATTTCGTGAGGGCCGCTGTCAGGTAGGCCGCGAAAAAGTAGTACAGCCCCGAGAAAAAAAACGGCGACCCCACGGAAGAATCCGTCAAAAACCCGCAAACCATCCCGAAGATCGCGGCGTATTTTTCGGTTTCCGAAACCGCCGCCGCGGCCACCAGCAATATTATCAGGTTGGGCTTGGCGCCGAATATCCTAAAGCCGTTGAGTATATTGGTTTCAAGCACGGTGAAAAACACGAAAACGGCCGCGTAAATCCCTGATTTTATGACAAGTTTCTTGTTTATTCTCATATGTTTTTCTATCTTAATTGATCTTATTGATCTAATAAAAGCTTCTGTTAAATTCGATGATAATCATCACGTTCTTTATTTCTTCGAAATCCACAGCCGGTTTCACCCGCCCGGTCATCGTGCGCGAGAGCGGATCCGCTTCCAACTCGATTATTTCGCCTATGTACAGATCCTCGGGGTATATATTTCCGTTGCCCGACGAATACAGCTTGTCCCCCACTTCTATGACGGTCTCCTGCGACAGATACGAAACCCGGCACAGCCCCTTTTTCTCAAGCTCGAAGTCCCCCCCCACGATCACCGCTTCGCCCGTCCGCTCTATATACGCCCCGATCGACGTGCCCGTCCTGATGAAAGGGACCACTTTCGCGGACAAAAGCCCCACTTCGCTCACATAGCCCACTATGGCGTATTTTTCCTTTCCGGAATCCGTGCCCTTGGCGGCGACGACCGGCATATCCTTGCCCAAGGTCTCCATGGCGCCCTTGTTTATCGTGAGCGAGGACAGATAATTCCCCGGGTCCCTTGCCGTGATTTTCGCGTTTTGCATGGTGTAGTCCGGGCGTTTTTTCCTGAGCTCGTAGAATGCCATCAGCGTGTCGTTTTCATCCTGCAGCCTCCATGTGTCCTGAAGCTGGAATTCGGCGTCCTCGAGTTTCGCCCGCAGCTCCGCGATCTCGTCCTTCATGTTGTTGAACTCCGTAAAGTACCCGGTAAAACCGGCAAAACTGTTCTTTACGATATCCGCGAAACTCTGAAACGGGCCCAAAATCACATTCACCGCATCGGTCACAAGCGACCCCAGCCCGAGCAGATTCAGCACTATGGTTGACAGCGTGAGCGCGCATACCACGATAAGCGTTATGACAAAAAACTTGTTTTTGAAAATAGCCCCCATATCGCCGTCACCTCGATTTCACATATGACAAAACCCCGCTCAGCGACTCGAGGTCGTCGAGAACCGCCCCTATCCCGTCCACCACGCAGTCGAGCGGGCGTTTGGCTATATATGTCTTTATCCCCGTTTCCTCGTAGATCAACGTGGATATCCCCTTTAAAAGCGCCCCTCCGCCTGAGCACGTTATGCCGCTGTCATATATGTCCGCGGCGAGTTCCGGCGGGGTCTTTTCCAATGTGCGTTTTATCGTGTTGACTATCTGCCCGATTGGCTCGCTTATGGCCTCGATCACGTCGGCGGTGGTCAGTATTATCTTGTCGGGCAGGCCCGAATACAAATTTCTCCCTCTCACTTCCGTGTGCTGGGGCTGAACGTCGGGATGGACCGCCCCTATTGTTTTTTTTATCGCTTCCGCGCTCGATTCCCCGATGAGCACGCCGTGGGTCTTTCTGACATATTCTATCAGCGCCTCGTCGAGCCTGTCCCCGGCCACCCTGATGGAGCCCGGCTCGACTATTCCCCCAAGCGACAAAACCGCCACTTCGGTTGTGCCTCCGCCTATATCGACTATCATCGAGCCCTGCGCGTCGCTCACTTTCAGGGAAGCCCCGATGGCCGCGGCTATGGGTTCCTCTATGAGGGCCACGCTCTTTGCCCCCGCTTCCAGGGTGGCTTCCTCGACTGCGCGCTTTTCGACGTCGGTGACCCCGTACGGGACGCAGATGATCACTTTCGGCCTGTTGAAAAAGATGAGCCCCGCCACGCGTTTGAAAAACGTATTCAGCATTTTGGCGGTCACTTCGAAATCCGCTATCACCCCGTCTTTGAGCGGCCTGAAAACCTCTATGGTTTCCGGGGCCTTGCCGAGCATGTTTTTCGCCTCGTTTCCCACCGCCAGAACTTTTTTCGACTTTGTCTCGATGGCGACCACCGAGGGTTCCCTCAGCACTATCCCCCGCCCTTTCACGTAGACGAGCGTATTCGCGGTTCCGAGGTCTATTCCTATACTTTTAGAAAAAAGGGACATTTTCACCCAATCCTTTCCGACAGATTTCGCGCGGACAAGTCGAAAACCGTCATGCCGAAGCTGTTTTTTAAAATATTGGCGAATTTGAAAACCGGAAGCCCCGCAATGTTGAAAAAATCGCCCTCTATACGCTCGATGAAGGCCGCCCCCAGCCCTTCGGCCCCGTATGACCCGGCTTTTGTGAGGGGATCGCCGCTATTGACATACTGCTCTATTTCGCGCCCGGTTATATCCCTGAATTTCACCTTTGTCATGTCGCAGCCGCTCGCCTTTGCGCCGTTGAAAATGAGCGTTATCCCCGAATAGACCCTGTGCCAATTCCCCGACAGCTCCGCCAGGGTTTCGGCAGCGTCGCTCTCTCCGGACGGTTTGCCTATTATCTTCCCCCCGAGCCAAACGACGGTGTCGGCCGCGATGATGAGGACCTCCGGGCCGCCGACTGCCAAAGCAGCCGCCAGAGCTTTTCTTTTCGAGAGTTCCGTGACGGTTTCTTCGGGGGAGAAATTTTCGTTGAGGGTTTCGTCGGCGCCGGTCACATACACTTCGGCGTCTATCCCGAAACCGATGAGAATATTGCGCCGGGCGGCGGACTTTGAGGCCAGCACTATTTTTTTTGGCGCGACGATAAAAATCACCTGTCTTTTTTTGTTTTTTTTGATCCGGAAGATTATTATATCACATAATTGTGTCAAAAATCAAGTTTTATATTTAAATTTTAAAAATTTAAAAATCCGGTCGGGAAGCGGCGCAAAAAAAGACAAAAAAAATAGACCGCCTGCGCTATGGTAGTGGTCTATTTTCTCTCGTTGACTCTTTGAGTTGACTCGAGTTCGGCCGTACTGTCTGTGTATGCGAGAGGGTTTTGCGCACCCTCTCAATCTATTTGTCACCCTAATTGTAACACATTTATCCGGGCTTGTCAAGCGGTGCGTAAAAATATTTTTCGGAAATCATATTGAAATTTCCAAAAAAAATAACCGTCATTGCGAGGCGACTTGTCGCCGTGGCAATCCAGAAAAAACCGATATTCCGAGGTACTGGATTGCTTCGTTGCGCTCGCAATGACGGCAATATAGAGGTTATGCATGAGGTGTATTGAAATTTCCAAAAAAATACGGTTATACTAAAATATCGAATATGCGTCTATTGTGGAATTTGCTGTCGATTTGGTTTTTGTTTTGCAGGTCTTTGGCGATGAAATAATTTGTCAGCAGCAACTCGAATATTTTATTTGAAATGGCTACTTTATCGATGCCATTGCCGATTTTTTTAAAGAAACCGTATCTGACTCCTGTTTCTACTATGGAATCGTATATCATAAATAATTTTGATTTCCCCAATATCAATAAATCGTAAACATATTCGTTCAGTTCTTTGTCGTTTTTGAGATTTTTTATCACATCGTCAAATAGGGTATTGCTTTCGGATAATAATTTTTGTACGGCTTGTCGCACTGTGTTGGGCGACCAGCATTTGCCGAGCTCCTCATCAATGCACTGGCAAATCCTTGACACCAGAAAAGGGTAACCGCTTGTGTATTTATATATTTCTTCAGCTATTTCGGTTATATCCATGCCCGTTTTGTGATCGGATTCGTAATCGCTCAGCATTGTGGATATTTCTGTAGGATTAAAAGACATATCTACATCGAAATTTGCGGCTATATTCCACGGAGAATTATATATTTTACCCTCTGTAGCCACCGGCTCATATATGCCCTCGTTTAACATTTTTAACTTAATGTTTTTTATATCGTAAACTCCCGCGAGTATGACGCTGTGGAACGTGTAATCGTCGCCGCCCTGACGGGCTAAAAATTTTTTTCTAAGCATACTTAAAAAATGCAGAAATACTCGGTTATTGCTTGTTCTGTCCACTTCGTCTATCAGCAGCACTATTTTTTTGCCCTTGCACATTTTGGTTATATGGCGGCTGAGCAAATCAAAATTTTTTATATTATAATTTGCTGCCCATTGTTCTATATATTCGGCTTCGACGCTTACGGACGGGCTTTCTAATGCCGAAACTATTTGCATTAAAAACGCCGGGCAGAATTGCTTGGCTGACGCAAAACTTTCGTCGCCAAGCCCTTCAAAGCTGATTTTTATTACCAGATATTCGTTTGACAAACGTCTGCGTAATTCGTATAAAGTTGTGGTTTTGCCGTATTGCCTTGCGCGGTTTATAGCAAAATACCGTTCGTCGTCTATCAATTTTTTTATTTGGGCTATTTTATCGCTTATATCAACCATATAGTCTTTATCGGGCACACATATACCGGTTACGTTAAATTTTTTCATAAAATTATATCCTCTTTCACCCCTCCGCCGTTTGGTGACATTATACCATTTCTTTTTGGTTTTGTCAACGATGAAATCGATCGAGCAGAGCAAAAGGAATTTGATGAACGAAAATTTAAAGTGCCGGGGGTTGTTCGCTTTCCATTTGCACAACCGGAACTTTTTTTGATTTTTTAAAATCATATTGAAATTTCCAAAAAAATAACTGTCATTGCGAGGCGGCTTGTCGCCGTGGCAATCCAGAAAAAACCGATATTCCGAGGTACTGGATTGCTTCGCTGCGCTCGCAATGACGGCAATATAGAGGTTATACAAGGGCGCAAAAAAGGCAAAAAAATTATGAAATGCCCTTGATTTTTGATGTAGGTTCGTGTATAATGGTAGCAGTACACGGGGCGGTGAGCGACGATAGGCCGAACTCTAAAGGCTGAAAGCCGGAGGAGGTGGGGTCGATGTTTGAAGTATTGACAGTTATTTTGACTATTGTTTCGATAATAGTTACTATAATCTCTATTTACGCTCTCGATAAAAAACAACAGAAAAAAATAGACCGCCCGCGCTAAGTGTGGTCTATTTTTTCTCGCATTAGACTGATTTAGTTTAATCGAGTTCGGCCGCACCGTCTGTGTATGCGAGAGGGTGTAGCATACCCTCTCAATCTATTGTCAACTTAATTGTAGCATATTTATTCGGCTTTGTCAAGCGGTGCGTAAAAATATTTTTCGGGAATCATAGATATAATTTTTTGTTTTTAAAAAGATATTGAACTTTTCGAAAATTTGTGGTATGATGGTATGTGCAGAAACTGTGAGATAAGCAGTAACATTGTATCAGAAAATTATTAATTTTTTTAGCGGAGGGTTGCCCCACGGTTTCATTATCGTTTTGTGCCTTTCGCAGAAAGGTATGGTCTTAAACATGTATGTTGGTAATAAGAACCGGATAGATGTATCATCAAGCCAATTTTCAGAGTTTATAGAAAAAGGGAATTTATATGTCGATAAAACCATCTTTATAGAACATGTGCTGCAAGACGCAAGTAAAGTTCTGTTGTTCACAAGACCCCGCAGAATGGGAAAATCGTTAAATATGAACACATTGGCAACGTTTCTGGATTGCAAACAAAACACAGCGCATTTGTTCAAAGGATTGTATGTAGAAACCAGTTTGGTATTCAATCATATCAATAAATATCCGGTGATATATTTGAGTTTCAGGGAATTGGATATACCGGATTATAAATGGCGGTTTAAAATGAATTTAA
>WQXD01000163.1 GCA_009785015.1 Oscillospiraceae bacterium
CGACGCGGGTAAGGCGGGCTACAGGTTTGTCGAGCTGCACGGCCCGAAAGTGTGGGACGTAGCCGCCATAAACGCGTTTGACCCGGTTGCCGAAAAAAGAAGGCTCGACGCGGCCGGGCTGATATGCACGGGCATATATCCGCCGGGCTTCGGCGGAAAAGACGCCGCGGACGTCGAAGCGCGGGCTCAGGCCGCCGCTTTGGCGTGCGGATACGCCGAGTATCTGGGGTGCGGGTATATCGACACCACCGGGGCAGAGGCGCGCTCTCCGGACAATTCCGGCGCGCTGGACAGGGCCGCGGATATGTTAAACAGAGTTATACAGCTGACGCCCAAATCAAAGGTTCTGATAGGGATAGAAAATCATTACAAAAACGCCTTCGAGCAGCTGTCGGATTACGATTACGTGCTCGGCCGCGTCAAAGACCCCAGAGTGGGCATAAATTTGGACACCGGCCATTTTCATTCGGCGAAAGTCGACACCGTCGGGCTCATACACAAATACAAAAACAGGCTGCACGGGGTCCATATCAAGGATCACTCGGGCCTGCAGTCGGTGGGTATCGGGCGGGGCGAGGTCGACTTCCCCGCTGTGATAAAGGCGTTGAAAGAGGTCGGGTACACGCGCGGGCTCACCGTAGAGCTCGAGCATCCGGACAAGGAAAACACCCTTTATTACGTCCGGGAAGCCCTGGCTTATCTGTCGGGCCTTCTGGGCCGGAAGATAGGGGAGTGATGAGTTTTTATGAAAGTTTACAGGACTGCGATAGTGGGCGCGCGAAGGGGCTTGTATCACGCCGCCTGTTATGAGGGCATCGAAAACATGAAGGTGGCCGCCCTCTGCGAAAAGGACCCGGCGCTGCTCGGCGAGGGCGCGAAAAAATTGGGAGTCCCCGGATATTTGGATTACGAGCAGATGTTAAAGGAACAAAAGCCGGACATCGTGCACGCGGTCACAAGCCCGGCGATACGCCGCTCGGTATGGCTCGAGGCGGCCGACAGGCACGGCGTAAGGGCGGTTGTGGTGGAAAAACCGCTCGCGCTGACGCCGTCCGAGCTCGCGGAATTTGAGGAATCCGCAAAAAAAACGAACTTGAAGATCATTGTGAATATGCAGAGGCGGTATATGCCCTTCAGCGCCGAATTCAAACGGCTCGCCGCCTCGGGCAAACTCGGGGACGTCCATTTTTTCCGGGGCAACTGCGAGACCATCTGGGGGGTGATAGACATAGCCACGCACCTCATGGACTGCATGCTGTTTCTCATGGACGATTCGAAGCCTGTGGGCGTCTGGGCCTCCGCGGCCGGGGCAAATGATTTCAATTCCCCCACGGAGAGGGGCCCGGACAATTTGATTGCCGCCTATTCGTTTAAAAACGGGGCGAGGGGCTTTTTCGAAGCGGTAAAAAAACCTCTCGGGACGGCGAATTTTCCGGTTGAGGACAAAGAAAATCTGTTGCCGTGGCAGCCCGAGCGCTGCAATTTGGACGTCTGGGCCACAAAAGGCAGATTCTGGTGGCGCGAATACGGCACATGGGGGTACCAGACCGAGGGCATGAGCGAGCCCTTTGTCGAAAAGACCCACTTTACCGCAGACGATACAGCCGCCCAGAGAGAGTTCACGAAGGCGGTCGCGGACTGGTTGGACGACGAATCGAAGCCGCACTTAAACAGATATGAACTCGCCAAAGTGGGAACCGAATTGATCTTCGGGGCGTATTGTTCCGCCCTTTACAACAAATACATAGATTTGCCCGCGAATTTCGACGACGCCCAACTCGCCCAACTGAGAGTTAAATTGAGTTAAGAGGTGAAAATACAATGCGTAAATCTTATCATCAGCCGCCGAATTTGGGCGAAAGGTGCAGCACGCCGAGATCCCGCGCGCTTCGGAGCCTGCGTTTTGACATGGCATACCAAACGCCGCAAAAGCCGCCGCTATATGACGAAATAGCCGGGGAGGCGCTCTCCATCGTCGAAAAGAGGCAGGCTTTTTCGCCTTCGGCGGCGAGAGCCGGGGCGCTCGCCTATGTGGTCGAACACTCGCCCGTGGAATTATGCGAGCATTCGATATTTTTGGGCGGAGAAAACCCCTTTTTCTACAACCTGATGTTCGAGGCGCTCGTAAAAGACGCTTTCGGGTCATCCGCCGCCTCGCTTTTTTCCGGCGTCGAAATCCACCGGCAGGAAGCCTTCATGACTTCGGGTATCTGTTTTGACGGGCATATAACCCCGAGCTGCGATTTCATACTGCAGCAGGGCACCGAAGGCCTGCGCCGCCGCATTTCGGAGCTGTGTGACGCCGATTCTTCAAATGAGGCCGCCCGCGAGTATGAGGGAATGCTTTCGGCTTTGGACAGCGTCGAGCGCTATGCCGCGCGGCTCTCGGCCGCCGCTTTGGCGTCTGGGTGGGAAGACATACGCGAAGCGGGCAAAATACTTGAAAACGTGCCCAAAAAGCCCGCCGCAACTTTCAGGGAAGCGCTGCAGAGCTACTGGATCATACACACGCTGATCACGCTGGAGATCGGGGGCTGCTGTCCCGGCGGGGGCATAGGGCTCGGGCGCCCCGACCAGTATCTGTACCCGTATTACGCCAAGGACATCGAAAACGGCGTTTTGACCCAAGAGGCGGCGCTCGAGTACGTCGAGTTGTTTTTATTGAATTTCAGGCACAACGACTACTACACCCCCCATCAGATATTCACCCCCGGCACCCACGGCAGCCTTTGCGGAATCACCCCCGCCGGAGCCGACGCGACAAACGAGCTTTCGCTGATTTTCATGGAGGCCTCCCAGCGCATCCAGATGCCCGCTCCGTATTTGTCCGTGCGCCTCAACAAAAAAATGTCCGAAAGATCGATTCTGGCGGCCTCGGATTATATAACCGGCGGACTGGGGTTCCCGGTGGTGAACGACGAGGTGCTCATCCCCGCTTTTTTGCGCCACGGCAGGGCCTCAAGCGACGCGAACGACTATATATGCTCTTGCTGCTATGAAAATACGATCCCCGGCAGGGAGTCCTTCAACCCAAACGGGTTTTATTACAACCTGGCCAGCGTTCTGGAGTGCTTTTTAAACGGCGGCAGCGCGCTCAATTACGGCAAAGTCCTGCTCGATGAGAATATGAGCCTGGATCTTTCGATTTACCAAAATTTCGGCTCGTTTTTTTCGGGTTATCTGCGCCATGTAAAAGAGGTTCTGGCCGAGACGATAAAAACCGCCGGGAAAATCGACGCCCATCTGAAAACGCGCCGCGCATATCCCTTGATGTCCATGTTTATCGACGATTGCATATCGAAAGGCGCGGACGTGTGCGCGGGAGGGGCGCGTTACAATCTGACCGGGATCATCGTGAGCGGGCTCACAAATACCGTAAACGCGCTCTCCGCGGTAAACGACGTCATATTCGAAAAAAAAGCCGCTTCGCTGCCCGAACTTGCAGGGGCGCTTCGCGACAATTTTGAAGGACACGAAAACCTCAGGGCAAAGCTCCTGGCCGCCCCGAAGTGGGGGAACGGCCAGCTCAAAACGGACGGCCTCGCCGCGCAAATCACCGACGCGCTGTACGATACGGCGAAATCCTTCCGCAACGCGCGCGGCGGGCGCTATCAGCTCGCGCTCTATTCGTTTTGCGCGAATATCGAAATGGGGCGGCGGATGGGGGCTTCGGCGGACGGGCGCCTGGCGGGGCAGGTGATCACCCGCAATTTAAACCCGACCCCGGGCACCGACAAACACGGGCCCACCGAAATACTCAGGTCGCTTTCAGTCATCGATATGACCAAGTTCGTGAACGGGACCTCGCTGGATCTGCGCTTTGACCCGACGCCGTACCAAACGGAAGACGGCCGCAAAAAGTTCGCGGATTTTCTGTACGGCATGATGGAGCTCGGCGTCATGCAGATACAATGCAGTTTCGCCGACACCGAAACGCTCACAGAGGCGAGAAAAAACCCGAGGCTGTATCCGAATTTGATGGTCAAAGTCGCCGGATACAGCGCCAGGTTTGTGGATTTGAGCGATATAGAAAAAGACGAGCTCATAGCGCGCACGACTCAGAAGCCGGGCGGGTGAGTCATTTGTCAAAAATGATAAACAGCGGGTAATCCTTGAGGAATATATTCTCTATGACCGTGCTGCCTCCGCCGCTCTTTATATCAAGTGCCTGCGCGGTGCCGTTGAATACGTCGATGACTTCCGCATAGCTCATATTTTCCCCGACTGTCAGGCTTGTTTTGTACTCCGTCGCCGCGTCGGCTACGGGGACCGCCAGAAATACCGCGACCATGAGCCTTTTTTTGTCGCCGCTTTCAAGCGTGAATTTCACTATCTCCGGGCCTTCGCCGGTGCCTGAAAATTCCGCCGAAAATTCCGCTTCATAAAAATCGTCCATGGCCGTCGAGGCGTTTCTTATCGCGTAGTACGACGGTTTCGGCTGGCTGGGGGCGATGTACTGCGAGGGCACGGTGGTCCTGCACACCGACTGCGGGTGCGGGAACCCCGTGAAATGCACGTGGCACGGCCCCGACTCTATGTTCAGGGCGCCGTAGCCCACCATTGTCCGTATGTAGTATTTGGCTTCTTCGATGTCGGTCATCCTGAATATATTGCCCTCTACGGGCCCCGGCGGGTAGGCTGCCCCGGCGTATATCTCATTGACGAAATACTCGCCGGAAAACCCCAGCTTTTCGCACTCTTTTCTGAACGCTTTGACCCTGTCGAAATATGCGTTGTCCGGGAAATCCGCCGCGTGCCAGCCCACTCCGGCTATCTTTTCGGCTATGCCCTCTTCTTTAAGGCAGGAAAGTATCGACTCCGTGTCAAAGCCGGCGGGCGCCCCCAGCGCGATTTTCGCCTCGGGCGCGGCGCGCCTGATGGCCTCGAGGGTGGGTTTGAGTATTACGTTTTTATACCAATCCAAAACGCCGGGGCGCTGGTTCCAGCAGTTCCATTCGTTGCTTATCTCGAAGTATTTCACCCTGTCCTGAAAATGGCCCGCCATATATTCGACCCATTTCAGATATCCCTCAAACATCTCGGGATTTTCGTCGACTGTGGGTACGCCGCCCAAATACGAATCGCATAATTCGCTGTAGCGCGCTCTGGACCAGTCGGGTTTTTTGTATTCGCTCTCATAGGCCCAGTTGCCCTTGAAATCCAAGGTCATAATGACGTTTATGCCGTTGTCGTTCGCCTCGGTGATCGCCGCGTCGACATCCGCGTCGATTTTCAAAACGCCTTTTTCATGCTCGGTGAAACACCACATCGACGAGCCGTTGTCGCTGCCCACTTTCGTCCATTTGTTGCCTATGTCATACTGAAGCGGGCCCCACAGGCTGTTTGCCGAATGCCTGTCGGAATTGTGCGCGTCCGAGGTCGAGGAAACCGTGACTCCGGCTCCGTTTGACACAAGTGCGAGATTGCGCCCTTCGGGGGAAATCACCTCGACTCCGTTTATCGAAAACATATACCCTTCATAGCCGCTCTTCGAAAAATTGCTGCCCGTGACGAGTATCTGCTTGGCAGGCGCGGGATTGGAGAGTACCGCGGAAATTTCATCGGGGTCGTCCGATACGCCGAAGTGGCTTCCCACTTCGTCCCAGTGCCACGCGTCGCGGCTGATTTTAAAAGTCGTCTGTTCGGGGAGCGCATTACCGAAATCCCAGAACTGCCGGTAATGTCCCGCCTTGTCCTTGTTCATGAACCTTTTTTTGCAGGTTATTTTTATCTGCGAAACAAGGCTTTCGGCGGGCAGGTCGATTCGTATCCATTCTTCTCTGGCATCGGGGACAAACTGCTCGAAGCTCGCCCATATGGTGTCGGGGTCGCCGTCGATTAAGTGTATCGGCAAAAACGGCTGCGAATCGTTTCGGCGCGTCCTCGGGGTCATTTCGTGGCAGAACCCCATGTAGTTGTTTTTGATTTCCCACGATTTTTTGAGTTTGAGTTTCGATACGGCGTTTTGGTTTCCCTCCTGATACCGGGCCCCCGGGTAAAAGTCCGGGCTTTCGCCGTGCACGTAAATCAAATTGCCGAAAGAGTACACCGGCACCCCCGCGCATACCGCCTCCATTGAAGCATAGTCTTCTATTGATTTCATTGATTTTTTGCAATTCATTTTAAATTCTTCCTTTCGTGGTTTTTTTAACAGTATATCATAAAATATCTAAAATTTGTGCAAAAAATGTAAAATTTACGTTATTTTTTTCGCGATTTGAAATCGGCCTTGATCTTTTTGCCCCAGTCGTCGGAAATCCCGACTTCCATCGAGGGCGCGGCCCTCATAAGGCTCATTGTCTCGCTGAGCGCTTCGTAGTTCGCCGCGATTCCTGCGGCGTCATTGTGGAATGTCTGCGCCCTGTTTTTTGCAATGCCGATCCGGTTTGCCACATCGACCGCGTCGATATTGGCCCCGAGGAATATGAATTCCCAGCCGTACTCCGTCTTTTGGCTCTCAATTGCCGCCTTTATCTTCTCATATCCGAATTCGCGGCTGGAATTTTCCATGCCGTCCGTCGTGATGACAAACAGCACTTTTTGGGCCCGGTAATCTTCCGCCGTATTCTTTTGCGCGTTGCTTATTTTTTCGATCGTCTTGCCGACGGCGTCCAGAAGCGCGGTGCTGCCGCGGACAAAATACTGTTCGGCGGTCATCGGGGCCACTGCGGCTATGTCGATGCGGTCGTGGAGCGTCTCGTACTTGTCGTCGAACAAAATTGTGGTGATGCGGCATTCGCCCGGCTCCGCCTGCTGTTTTTTGAGCATCGAGTTGAAGCCCCCGATGGTATCGCTCTCAAGCCCGCCCATGGACCCGCTCCGGTCCAAGATAAATACCAGTTCCGTAAGGTTGTTTTTCATAATTTTGTTTTCCTCCCGTAATTTATTATTGTTTTTTTACAAGTTAAAGTATATCACGGATCCGGCGGCGCATGGTCGCCCGAAAAGCGACAAAAAACAGTGAATTTAAGATTTAGCCAATTCAAAATAGAACATAACGCTGCCGTCTTTATTTTCAACGCCTACTGTTCCGCCGTGTTTGTCAATGATTGTTTTTACCGTAAACAAACCCAATCCGAAACGCCCTTCTTCTCTGTCGCGCGCTTTATCAACACGGTAAAAGCTCTCCCAAATATGCGTTATCGCGTCGTTTGGAACGGGCAAACCGTCATTTTCAATTTCAAATCTGATTTTTGTATCACGTTCATTCAGGCTGATTGTGATTTTGCCGTATTCCGGCGTATGGCTCACCGCGTTTGTAATTAAATTTACAAGCGCGGTTTCAATCATGCTTTCATCCGCGGTGATATATACGGGAAGTAATTGGTTATATTCAATAACAAGGTTTTTCGTTTCAGTTTGCTTTTCTAACCGAGATACGGTTTTAACAATCAGCTCGTCAATTCGGATTTTTTCTTTTTTAGGCAAAATTTTTTCGTTTTGCAGTAAGGCGACTTCCAACATATCGCGGACTAATTTACCCATTTTTTGCGACTCGTCATATATCGAATTTTCATATTCCGTGCGTTCCTGCTGCGTCAATATTCCGTCTGTCAGACTTTCCGCATATCCGCTTATGATACTTATGGGCGTTTTCATTTCGTGTGAGGCGTTGGCGATAAAATCCCGGCGCATTATATCGAGCGACTTTCTGCGCTCAATTTCCGCAAGCAGCGGTTTCGTCACCGATTTGGCTATTATAATCGCCATCAAAAAAGAGATAACGACGGCGCTCAAATAGGCAATCCATGAAATATTGTTAAGCGTTGTCATAGCTTCGTCAACCGCTTGTATTGATGAAGCTATACCCAACAGATACGCCGTGTCGTTTATTTTTACTTTTTGTATGATCACCAAATACTGCAAACCCGTCACATCGGAGCGAATACGAGAGGTATCATATTCGCCGTTATTTGCCAAATAATTCAACGCTTCGCCATTGAGCAGATTGTTGATATCAGGCTGTTTGCCAACTGCGATTTGTGATGCAGTCAAATCATGAAGCCCGGTTTTATTGCTTCTGCTGCCCCTTATGTTCATATTTTCAATGGGATACAACACAGCAAAAAAACCGTATTCATCATATAGAGAAGATACGCCCATGAGCATATCGTTTTGTGAAATATACATATTATCAAACTTCTCAACGGCGACCCGCACAGATGAATTAAACTCATTTTCTTTGTGCGCTGTATAATATATCCCAAAATATTTTGTCTGAAATAGAATAATCGCGCCGATAAAAACGGTAAGGAATACGGCTATTATGATAAACAATTTAATAAAAA
>WQXD01000164.1 GCA_009785015.1 Oscillospiraceae bacterium
CGTGACTATTTTTATCCTTCTCTGCCTTTGTGCTTTCATGCATCGCATTTCCCCTTTGTTTTTTTTCGAGCTGTGCTTTTATTTTACCACATTTGCCGCCAAAAGTAAATGCTCTCGCCCTGAGTCAAGCATACCCCGTGATAAATCAAGGCATGTGATATGTGCGTTCGGAGTTTGAACCCATATGTGTTCAAGTTCATAGAACAACTGAAAAATCAAGTATGTTCTGTAAACAATATAAATATCGTTCGCGTTCGCAAATCATTCTTGAAATATTCATGGTTTTATGTTATTATATGAGTATGTTGTTTTACTGATGAGAGTAGCGCATCGAAAACAAATAAACAAACCTAAAATAGAGGAGGGGTATGGTGAAACAAAAACTGAAAGCGATAGGTTGGGCGTTTTCGCTTGCATGGCGGTTCAACAAGAAAATCCTGATTAGTTGGTCGGTGTTGCTCTCCGTAGTGTCCGTCCTTCCTGCCTTCGCGTTGCATTATAACAGAGCCATCATCACGGAGTTAAATTCATTTTTAACGACGGGCGCGGGCGCTTTCGGCGATATATTGTCTGTAATAATTACGTTTGGGATTATTACCGCGCTTATCGGGTTATCAAACAGGCTCAATGTGGAGTTTGTTTACTCGGTTATGTACGACACCTACTATTTTGGCATGGTGGAGCTGCTAATCGACGGCGTTCAAAAAATCAGCTTTGAAGAATTGTTGGACAAAGAAGTTAAGGACGAATTTTTCGCCGCCGCTTTTCGTGAGGGGTCGCTCACAGACGTGATAAGCAGTTTTTGTACCCTGCTCGGTAAATTCGTGGGGACAACCTCGCTTTTGATAGTGGCGTTTTCCTTGTCGAAACTTATTTTTGTTATAGCGTTGGTCTATACAATCGGCATTATATGGCTGAACCTGATATTTGTCGAGAAGCTGCGGTATAACTGGCAAAAGATAAGAGATAAGGAGCGGCTTGCGGAACATTACGAAAATATGCCGTATTCACAGGAATACGCAAAAGAACTTCGTGTTTTTGAATCGAAAGAGGCTCTATATAAAAACTGGAAAGAAGCATACAAACCCATATACGAATATCAAATTAAAAATACGGTTGCCGTTGAACTGCGCTCGTTTATCAGCGGATTTGGGTTTTACATATTTTTAGCGGCTATGATTGTTTACTCCCTTTTCGCGGTTGCAAATGGAACGATGACCGCCGCCGTTTTGTTGGTGATATTCACGCTCTGCATGAATATCTTTACATCCATAACGGGCATAACGCGGACGTTAATGCTTGCCGACCACGGGCTTTACGCTTTGGAACGGCAACACAAATATTTCTCCGCTCCCAAAACCGCCGTTAATACCCCTGCCGCCGAAAGCAAGCCCACGGAAACAAATACCGTTTTCAAAACAGAGGATTTATCATATTCCTACAAAAGCGATAAATCCGCGCTCGACCATGTTTCCATAGAAATAAAGCGCGGCGAAACCATTGCGTTAGTCGGCGCAAACGGGAGCGGGAAATCTACATTGGTAAACAACCTATTGCAAATATATAAATCGCCGTCGGGCAAATTGTTTTATCACGGTATAGATTATGACGTGTTAGAACAAGGATTTTTGAAAAACGGCATAGGCGCGTTTTTCCAAGACTATTATCTATTTCATTTGCCTGTCTTTGAGAATATCGGCTTCGGCGACATTGAAAACATCGGCGATATGGATAAAATCAACCGCGCCCTCTCTAAAGGCGGCGCGGCGGGTTTTATTATGAAACTTCCCAAAGGCTCGGAAACCTTTATCCGTAAAGACGTGGAAGAAACGGGCGCGAACTTTTCGGGCGGCGAAAAGCAAAAAATAGCCGTGTCCCGCGCTCACATGAGCGACAAGGATATTTTAATTTTCGACGAACCTGCGTCTATGCTCGACCCTATATCGGAGTTGGAGCAATTTACGCATATCAAAGAAAAGTTAGAGGGCAACACGGCAATCTTAATCAGTCACCGCGTGGGCTTCGCGCGGCTTGCAGATAAAATTATCCTGCTTTCGGGCGGCAAGGTCGCCGAAGTCGGGACGCATGACGAACTGATGGCGAAAAACGGGCTGTACGCCAATTTCTTCAATGAACAGGCGCAATGGTATCAAAAAGACGCGGAAGAAACGGAGGAAGCCATCAATGCCTAACCAATTTGAAAAAACGAATGATATAGCAATAAAAAGAAAAACAAACATAAAGTATTTCTTCCGTGCGGTCGCTTTGAGCGTCAAAATCAAAAGCCCCGTTTCCTTTATCGTCAGCATTTCAGGGTTCGGCGCGGCGTTTTTTCCAATGCTTATTTCCTTGCGGCTTCAAGAATTTACGAACAACGTGCAATCGTTGTTCAATCAACCCGATTTGCTAAACGCGGCGATTATGTCATTTGCAATCCTCGCATTGCTGTATATCTCGCAAACGGTTTTCTCTCTTGTCGAGAAATACATAGAGGCACAGGATATAGCAAGGATAAGGCGATACCTGAAAGAGAAAATCATGATTCTGCTTTCGACCGTACCATATAAATACATAGAAAGCAAGGGCGATTTTAGAGAAAAAGTTGACTTCGTAAAGCAATATGGCGGGGAAAAGACCGCAGGGAGCGTGTCCCTCATTTTCAGTTGGGCGGCAGGCATTGTTTCGTTTATCGGAGTAACGGCGATACTTTGGACGGTCAGCCCGTGGATTGTTTTGATATTGATAGTTACTTGTGTTCCCGCAGTCATACTGTCCAATCTTCAACAAGATGAAACATACCGCTCACGGACAAAATGGATGAAAGAGGGAAGATTGACGTTACACCTCGCGGCGACCCTTCAACAACATTCATCTATGAAAGAAGTAAGATTTTTCGGGTTACACCCTTTTCTGATGGAAAAATGGCGTGGGTATTCAAAGGACTGGATGGCAAAAAAGAAAAAAGTTACCCGCAAGCACGTTGCTTTTAACGGCGCAGCCGATATACTGCGGAACGGTGTTTACCTTGTCGTGTTGATTATAACGGCATGGGAAATCTACCAAAACCCAAGCAAGGGGTTAGGCTCATTTATGTTGGTCTTTTCTGCGGCGGGGCAGCTGCAAAACATAACAACATCGTTGCTTATCAATGCCGTCAGTATTTTTACAGACGTTAAATATATGGAGGACTTCTTTACGCTGCTTGAAACGGAAAAAGAAGAAACCTCCGATGATGCGCCGTATGACGATGTTTCCATTGAATTTGATGATGTCTGCTTTTCATACCTCGATACCGATTTTTTGGCGTTGGATAATTTAAGTGTCAAAATAAAGCAAGGCGAAAAAATAGCCATCGTGGGAGCGAACGGGAGCGGCAAATCCACTTTTGTCAATCTGCTTTGCGGGTTATATCCGGCGGGGAGCGGCACAACGAAAATAAACGGCGAACCAATCACGGACAACGTGTGGAAAGCGCGGCGTTCAATGTCCGTGATATTCCAATCATTCTGTCAATATCAGGACACGTTAAGGAACAACATAACCATTTCTGACCCGACCCGTTCGGGCGAGGACGAAGCTATCCTAACCCTTGCGAAACAAACGGGTGCAGACGAGGTAATCTCGGAGCATGAAAACGCGCTTGATGAAATTATCGGTATGTTTTCAGATGAGGGCAAAAACCTGTCCGGCGGTCAATGGCAGAAGGTAGCCATTACCCGCGCATTGTTCCGCAAAAACGCAAGGGTATATATCCTCGATGAACCGACCGCCGCGCTTGATCCCATCGCGGAAGCGAATATCTACCGCAATTTCGCGTCGTTGACGGGTAATAAAACGACGATTTTAATATCGCACCGTTTGGGTGTTACGAGCATTGTTGACCGAATATTAGTTTTTGACAAGGGAAAAATCGTAGAGGACGGAAACCACGCAGAACTTATAGCGAAAAAAGGCGTATATGCGAAAATGTATAAGGCACAAGCGAAATGGTATCAATGAATGATGGAAGAATTTCGCCGCAGGGAAGATTTGCATAACTATAGAATTCATGCATAACTTCTATATTGCCGTCATTGCGAGCGCAGCGAAACAATCCAGTACGTCGGAATGGAGGCATTGTATGAATATAATCGAGGCACTAAAAATAACGGAGTAAAATAATATGATGAAAACCACAGTTACTAAAAATGATATAATAAAAAAACTGCGCGAATTAGGCCTGAAAGCCGAAGATAATATTGTCGTTCATTCATCGTTGAGCAGTTTCGGATATGTAAAAGGCGGTGCAGATGCGGTTATCGACGCGCTTATGGAACTGCTGACGCCCGATGGCACGATATTGATGCCATCGTTTAACCACGGGGAAGTTTATGATGACGGCGGGATATTTGATGTAAAAGCCACGCCGACAGTCAGCGGTAAAATCGCCGATACATTCTGGCGCAGACCGAGCGTACTGCGAAGCATGAACCCGACTCACCCGTTTGCGGCGTGGGGAAAAAAAGCCGGAAGATACACGGCCAACCACTATTCGGTCGATTCATTCGGAGAAGATTCGCCGATCGGTTTGTTATGGCAGGACGGGGGTTCTTGCCTTTTACTCGGTGTCGGTTACAGTGCGAATACTTTTCACCATATACGCGCTGCGCGACGGCTATAAAGTTATAAAAAAATGTTTGCTTGAGGGCTTGGACGGCTTCCCTCCGTGTTCTGCGTGTTCGACCCGACCGCAAAAAAATAAATGGACGGTTTTACAAGAATGAAATTATATTTAAAACAAAAGGTGTTTTCGTGGCGTGACCGCTTCTACGCCAAGGATGAAAACGGAAGCGACCGGTTCGCCGTGGAAGGCGAAATATTCACTTGGGGAAAAAAGTTGCATATCTACGATGCCGGCGGCACGGAAATAGCATTCATTCGACAAAAAGTTTGGTCTTGGATGCCTCGGTATTGCATAGAAATTGGCGGACGCGGGGTATGTGAAATCGTCAAGGAGTGGACGGTCTTCCGGCAGAACTACCGTGTGGAAGGGATGTCCTGGCACTTGAGCGGCGACTTCTGGGCGCATGAATATTCGCTGGACGATAATGGCCGGCAAATCATGCGCTTGTCAAAGAAGTGGTTCTCCTGGGGCGACAGCTATGAATTGGACATTGCCGACCCTCGTGACGAGCTGCTTTGTCTGTGCATCACCCTTGCGGTGGATTGCGCTCTTATGTCGCAGAAGTCATAAAACAGCGCGGTATGCCGTCATCATTATTATCGCCGTTTAATACATTGTTATTTTTATGTGTTTTTCTTAAACCACTCCAAAAGTTCTTCGGCTTCCTGAACCGTATTGGCATATGTGTTATATACCGTCTTGTCGGGTTTCAAATATTTATGCAGATATTTCATTTCGTCCGGACTCCCGCCGACCGCCACAGCTTTGCCTCTTTTCTGGATTTTATCATATAAATCAAGAAAATCCCTGTACTGCCCGTTTCCTTCCCCCGGCAAAAAATCCAATATATATAACCCTTTGGAGGCGATCAAATCATCCGTATGGGTCAACGCTCCCACTCCGTCCCAATGATACGAAACGCGTCCGTTACTGTATGCGGCTTCACGTTCAAGATACGGCAGGGCAAAACGCCTGAACATAGCCGGGCTTATCATGCATGAAAAATCACATTGCACAACAACCCCGTTTATGCCGGGCAAATTATATCGCTTTAAACCACGGTGATATAAATATTCGTATATCTCTATAGATTGTTCCAACGCTTTTTCTATGATTTCGGGGCGGTCAACCAAATCGACGCACAACCGTTCGCCTCCCCGCATGGCAAGCAGCAAGTCGAGATTTGAATGGAAGTCAAGAGGCGAGAACAACATTCTGCCCTGCATCACTTCGGCGCATTTGTCCAAGAATGCCTGCATTCTCAGCCACAGAGGGTTATCCTCTTTGACGCTCAAAGGGAAAACGGCTTCCCAATCGTCAACAAACTCTTTCGACCAGTTCGTGTTATGTTCCCCTCCGTGGAAATAAAGGGTTTCGCCCCCGCAAAACGCCGATATTTCGTCGCAGCCGAAACTCAAAAACGGCTGAGGCACAGCCTCGCCCATATATATAGTTTTATGCGCGTTACTGGCTATTTGTCCCGCTATTTCGTCTAAATCGCCGTTCATGCGGGTATAATAATTATCCGTATAATACGGCGTATTTGCATAATTTTTATTCGGAACGGTCACTCTGACAATGGGACGGTCTATTATATCTCCATTCCAAAAAGCCTCGTAGCGTTTTATCGTTTCCTGATAATCGGGTTTTAACTCCAGAATTTCATAATCTGTCAGATTATATTTTGTACGACTCAATTGAATCTCACCTCTTCTTTATTTTTATTTCACTAAAATTTTACAATAACAATCACTGAGAATTGTAGATTGTCAATAATATCAAGAATTTTGAACTCTATGGCTCTTACGGCGTTTGTCATCAGCTTGAATTTCTTCCGGGGTTATAAAATATTCGCGTATAACTTTTTCGTTTTCACCTTCACCGCGGGTGACTTGAATCGTACAGCCGTTTTCCCTTAAACGTTTTGTCCGTTCCGGATTTCTGAAAAATTTAGATAAATCATATTCTCTTTCCATTATACAATACCTCCATATTCAATTCGATCACCATCACCCCATTAAACGGCTAACTTTGCCGTCGATAATATTTATATCCCGAAATAATAATATCATATCTTCTGTAAAACTTCAATGATATATTTGTAAAGTTTTACGGCCTGACAAAAACGCGGATAATTATTTTGAAAATTATATCAATATTCCTTCACAACTGCATAAAAAAGTGATATAATAATAAAAAATGAGAGGAGAAATTTCACAATGATTGGACAAATTCCGAAATACAGGATACTTTGGACTTGGGATTACTGCACTTTTTGGGATGATTCCCGTTATGTGCGGGGAATAGGCGCAGGGGCGTTTAATCACCGCCGCGCGCACTTCCTCGGCGATTATAAAAGGATGGTGGATTACTGCGCCAAAATCGGCGTAAACGGGATCGTCATCTGGGGCGCGCTGCGGGCTTACGACAACGGCGTCGAACAGTTCAGGGAGCTGGTAAATTACGGTAAGCAAAAAGGCGTGCGGATCCTGCCGGGCGTCGGCGTATTCGCTTACGGCGGCATATTTTATGAACCGTGGGGAGCGCGCAGTCCGTATTCATTGCACTCATGGCTGACCGAACACCCGGAATTGGTTTCCGTCGTACCTGACGGCAGCGCGAGGGCTGCAGGTCCATATTACGCCACCGCCTGCCCGTCGAAAAAAGAAAACATGGAGTGGTTTAAGAGGTCGTTTGAATGGCTCTTTTCCGAATTTCAGATAGAAGGCGCGCAGATCGAAGTGGGCGATTACGCGGTTTGCTATTGTGACGAATGCAAAAAAAGACGCAGCAAAAACGACGGCGCCGGCTTTGAGATAGAAGATATGGCCGAGGCGTACACCATCGCCCACAATATCGCGAAAAAAGCCAATCCCGATTCGTGGGTGCTCTGCGAGACTTACAGCAGTCCGGCCGAGATTTCAAAACCGGGGGACATCCCCAATACATTTGGTTCCATACTCAACAGAGAACAAAGGGAAACGCTTGCGGCCATGCCTTCCGACGCCATAATTCAATGGGTGGTTGACAGAGCCATCGGTTATAGGACGTGGCAGGATTGGCATGAGGATGTATACCTGCCCACGCAAAACAATATCACAAGGTGCCATTCCGGTTCCCAGTGGTGCGCGGACGGCATCGACGGCTGGTCGGTGTACGCCATCGGCGACATGGTAAAAAAAGCGCGCTCCGGCAAAATCAACGGCGTGAGCATATTCGGCGAAGAGTCTCCGGCCTCTCCCCCGAATGAAGCGAACTATTTGGTTTTCTCGGAATTCTGCGGACTGGGGAATGATAATCCCGACTGCGATTTTGAACTTTTCCATTCCCAAACGCTCGACCCGCTCTACGGAGGACCGGGCATGTCAAAAGAATGGAAGCGGATTTACATAACGGGGCATAATATGCGTCTTGACGCGAAAGTGATTTTGGAAGCCGGTCCGCTGAATTTTCATTTTGCCCAATATGAAATCGGCCAGCCCGGACTGCTTGAGAAGGCCGGTAAAATGACTGCTTCCGAAAAACAGCGGGAAATGGTCAAACTGGCAAAAGAAGCGCATGACACAGCGTCCAAACTGTCCGGTGAAGCGTGCAGAAGGTGGGCGTGGCTTGAAAA
>WQXD01000165.1 GCA_009785015.1 Oscillospiraceae bacterium
GCCGCGGGTTTTGTCGGTCAGGGAGACATTTCCGGCTTTGTCCGCGTTCAGGGCGATAAATTCGTTTTCGATCGCCGGAGAGCCGGCTGTTTTGTTTTGCGCGAGTTTTTCGAGTTTGCCCCTTCCCGGCTGCACGATAAAACCCTTGAATGAGAACGGCGCTATATTCTTCGCCTCCAAATATATGTGGTAGACGTCGACGTCGATATTTCCCGGAAGGTTGATGGGCGAGAAAACGTTGCGCGTGCCCGGGTTTTTTGATACGACTTTGAATTTCACATCTTTTCCCGCCGCATCCGAAATCGCGAATTTTTCGATTTTTTCGCTTTTTGGGAACATCAGCTTGACAGCGACAAAACCCGAAAATTCCGATTCCGTGGTATTTGCCGCGATTATGACATAATTTTCATCTGAGAACCCCTTTATGCCGAGATGGACGGCGGCGGTATTGAGGGCGCGCTCATAGAGGACGTTTGCCGTTTCCATGATTTTTTCGTAGTTGTCTTCCATATGGGCGTGAACTTCGTCCCTGCTGCACCCGCATATCGAGTCGTGGGGGTGGTTTTTCATCAGCTGCCGCCATAAATACCTGAAAAACCCCTCCGGGGCGCTGTCTTTGATTTGAAAGGCTTCGAGCATCGCGTATATGGGCTCGAGCCTGCATTCCAGCATATTCTGCGCGGCCACGTTCGCGATTTTGAGATAGGGGCGGGAAGACAAAGTGCCCTTCAGTATTTCCCAGTCGCTCCCGCTGCGGAGCTCGCCCTCGTGGACGGACAGCTCTATTTTGTTGTCGGAAATATATTGTTTTACATCGGAGATATAATCGTCGAACACATACTGCCTGATTGTGTCGCCGTCTTTCAGGTTTTCATTCAATTTGGCGAGTATGGGCGGCAAATTGTCCTGCGCCTCCAAGTGATCCACCCCATTCATCATCAGCACATACGGGACAATCGAAATGCCGTCGAACAGGCGCTTCATCGTCTCGCAGAGCAGCAGGGCGGTCTCTTCATTTTCGGAGAAGCGCTGCGCGTTGTTGTACCAGTAGCGCATATGGACCGCCAGGGCCCGGGTGCCGTCCGGGCCGCGCCAGAAAAATTCGCTGGGCATCGATTTGTGGCGGTGGTTTCCCGCTTCGTCTTTTTCGGTGAAAGAATAGCCGCGCCCGAAGATCACATTGTCAATGCCGAAATTTTTCAGTATCTGCGGGAGCTGGGAGATGTTGCCGAACTGGTCGGGGGCGTAGCCCACTTTTGACTGTACGCCGTATGAGTCCGATATCCGGCGCCCTTCGATCAGATTGCGGATCGTGGCTTCGCCGCTTGTGAGATAAAAGTCGTTTTGCAGGAACCAGGGCCCGACGATTATGTTGCCCTTTTTGATATATTTTTTCAGTATTCCGGCGTTTTCCGGGCGGATTTCGAGATAATCCTCCAAAACGACCGTCTGCGCGTCGAGATGGAATATGAAGTCGGGGTATTTTTTGATCGTCGAAAGCAGCCGGTCAATCAAATCGACCAATTTCACCCGGAAAGCCTCAAAAGGCATATACCATTCCCGGTCCCAGTGCGTATGCGATATCACGCAAAAAATCTTGGAATTGTTTTTCATGAATTTTTCTCCTTTTTTAAAACTCAAATTTACTTTTACGTCCATTTTACTACAAAGCCGCCCTTTTGTCAAGTTGAAAAATTTACAAATTTAACGTTGAATTTTTTGTTTCGGATGTGCTATCATTGCTATCATCAGTTATCACTGAGATTTAAACCGGAGGTTTGGAGAATTGAATAAAAAAAATTTTAAAACTGCCCTATTTTTGCTTTTCGCGCTTGCCCTTGTATTTCCGATGCCGCCCGCTGCCGCCACTCAACCGGACTCGGCGAAAATTTACGGCAAGTTCGGATATTTGAGCGGGGCGGACCCGAGAGCCTGTGAAACGGGGCGTGTGGTCCCCTTTGAGTATGAAGACGGCTATTTTGCCAAAAGTTCGGATAGATACGACCATGATTTGGCGAAGATGTCTTTGGCGCTTTCGCTCGCCTCATATGACTATGGGGAATTGGAATGGCTGCTGGGCCAGATTCAGTTCAAACAAATCGAGCCGAACGAATATTATCTGACAAGCAACGTGGATAAAACCAAAACCGAGACCGACAATATAGGGGTCGCCATCGCCAATAAGGAAATCGGCGGCTGTGTTGTCGTCGCCGTGGTCGTAAGAGGGTTTGGATACGGGGCCGAATGGGCCGGAAATTTCAATGTCGGCTCGGACGACAATTTCCATGAGGGATTTAAAAAAGCCCGGGATATCGTAACGCGGGAGATCGGCTTATATCTTGACAGAAACCAAATCGGGGGGGATATAAAAATATGGCTGACCGGTTACAGCAGGGCGGGCGCAGCCGCCAATCTGGCCGCGGGCGAAATACTTGAAGAACAAAAATTCGACGCCGCGGACGTATACGCGTATTGCTTCGAGGCCCCGATGGGCCTGAAAAAATCGGATAAATCGGATAAATCGGATGAAAAAGATACCGGTTACAGCGGTATTTTCAACATCGTCAACCCAAACGACCCCGTGACAAAAATTCCGCCGGCAAATTGGGGATTTTGCCGGTACGGAACCGATATATACCTGCCCTCGCCGAAATCAAACGGCGAATACAAGGAGCTCTCGGAAAAAATGAAAGAATTTTATCGCGAGTACCGCGCAGATTACCAAAATGAACCCGACCGCATAGACGATTTCCGGGAATGGGCGTATTTGAAAGGGCAATCCTATTCGTTTGCCAGTTCTCCGGGCGCGTTTGCCGACAAGCTGCTGGAGTCCGCCGCCGGGCTTTTGGACTGCGGGGATTATGTCAAAAGAGCGCAGCAAACGCTCGTCGATTCGTGCGCGGACGCTTATGGTCTCGCTTTGAATTTGGAGGCTTTGGTTTTCGCGCTGCCCGATGTGGCGCTTCAGATAGCCTTAATTCATCCGGGGGCGCTGGATACCGCGTCGGAGGGCGGCGGCGTGCTGCTTCTCGCGCACTATCCGGACTTATGCCTTGCCTGGATGTATTCGCTTGACGGAAACACATTTGCCATAGACGAGGCTGTGCCCGCCGTCGTGATTTTGCGGCTCCTGTTGATTTCGTGAAGAGGGGAGAAATTGGTATATGAAATATGACGTAGTGACGGTGCTGGATACCTGCGCGGACTTGGTCGTGGATCTGGGGGATGCAGTCCCGGAATTCGGGCAAAAGGAAAAATACGTAAACTCCTACGCGCTCGATATGGGGGGCTCAAGCTGCATATTCGCCTGCCAGTGCGCCAAGCTCGGGCTGAAAACCGCCGCTCTGGGCGTTGTCGGCGGCGATATGTTCGGCCAAATGGTCAAAAATACATTGGAAGAATCCGGCGTGGACATATCCAACCTCATAACCCGCCGCGATATACAGACCGGCCTCGGCCTTCACTTGAAACGCGCCGGCGACGACCGCTCGATACTGACATATTCGGGCTCGATCGGGGCGGCGGCGCCGGAGCATATCGCAGATGACACGCTCCGCTCGGCAAGGCACATACATGTGGGAAGCTACTATCTGCTCGAGGGGATCAGGGAGGCGCTGCCCGGCATACTGCGCCGCGCGAAAAGTTTCGGGCTCACGGTGAGCCTCGACACAAACTGGGACCCGTCGGAAATATGGAGCCTGCCCGACGAAGTTTTGTCGTATACCGACATAATTTTGCCCAATCAAAGCGAAGCCATGCTTTTGACGGGCTGCGCGAATCTGGAAGACGCGATAAAAAAATTGGCGGACAAAGTGCCGGTCGTCGCGGTAAAACTGGGGGCCGGGGGCGGGCTTGCCGAAAGCGGCGGCAAAAGGGTGAAACTGCCTGCAATTGAGGTGAATGTCGCAGACACGATAGGCGCGGGAGACAATTTCGACGCCGGGTTTATATACGCCTGCCTATGCGGCCTGCCGCTCGGCGAAAGTTTACGCGCCGCCGTCTACTGCGGCTCGATGAGCGCCTCCCTGCCGGGCGGCGTACAAAGCCAGGCCTCGCTTGCAGATTTGCTCGGATATATGAAATGATTGTGAAATATAAAAAGCCCGCAGCGCACAAGACGGCGCGCTGCGGGCTTTTTTTATGGCTTTATGACTTTAATTATTTTTTCCTGCTTTTTTTGAAGATCACGGCGCATGAAGCGGACAAAGCCGAAGCGAGCGCGAACAAGGTCAGCGGGTCGCCCGTCTGGGGCACGTTGATAACAGGAGGCGGGGCAACTTCGGGGACGTCCGCCGGTTTGGCGGCTTCGGCTGCTGCTGCCGCTTCCGCCGCTGCTGCGGCTTCTGCGGCTGCTGCCGCGTCTGCGGCGGCTTTTTCGGCGGCCAGCTGCGCGAGATACGGTGCTTCCGGGTCGCCGTCTATTTTGTTGGGGTTGTAACTCAAATCGTCCGTTACGATCATTTTGTCTATTTTCGCCGACATTTCGCGCGCCTGAATGAGCAATGTGTGGCTTCCCGCGGACATATCAAAAAATTTCGTATTGTGCCATACCGCGGGGTCATCGGTGTTGTCCCTGTAGTTTATGGGCATCCAGTACCACTGTTCGTATAACTCATCGGAGTTGAAGAGGGGGTCAAAATACGGGTCGTCGGTATTTGACAATCCCGCAGGCTCGGGCAGGTCGAAGATCGCCAGGGCGCCGTTGAACATATCCCCGTCAAGCGAGTGCAAAAAGGAGTTCATCGTGCTGTCGATTCCCATAACCCTGGCCCATATGATATACTTGCCGGCTTTTTCTATATTGAAAGTATATTCGATGACGTCTTCAGTGGTTTGGGACTCGATGGCTTTGCCGTTGAAAGCGCCTGCATTGTCAACTATGGGGTAATTGCCGGTTTTGCCCGATTCGGCTTCTATGAATATGAAGTCAGCCAAAGCAGTCAGGGATAACGCCAGAATCAACAGCGCAGTCATGCATAGATACGCGATTCGTTTTTTCATGAATAAATCCTCCTTAAAAAATTATGTAAAGATATAATTTTCAGGTTTGCAGCACATAGAGGACAACCACGGCGATGACAAAAATCACCGAGACCACGGAGGTGACCATCGAAAGAATTTTATCTATCGTCTTGCCTTTTTCCTTGCCGAAGAAAGTCTCGGCCCCGCCGGCGATCGTGCCGGAGAGATGGTGGGTCTTGCCGTGCTGAAGCAGCACCGCCACCGTGAGGAATACGGCGAAAATCAAAATTACCGTTCCGAATACTGTTTCAAGCGTGTTCATAAAAGATATATTCCTGCCTTTAAAATAAAATTTGAATTAATTCTTTTTCGTTTGTTTCCATTATATCACATGTAAATAAAAATTGCAAGCGAAATTTCAAGAATATATACAAATATTTTTCCCGGATTTTTTCGGGGATACATTGTAGTTTCCGGCCGGCCGTACCGCCGTCGATTGGGATTTTGGAATTACGTCATTTTGACGTTTTTCACTTTGTTTCGAATGTTAGTTCGGCATATCCTGTACCATTCCGTTCATTATTATCAATTATCAAAATTCATAAAATTTACACTTTTTTGAAGCCGCCCTATTGCATAAGCGTGAAAAATATGATAAAATAATTTTAACATATTCGAGGATTAAAACAAATTAGGGGGGAAATTATATATGAAACGCATATTCAAAAGCAAAATCCTGAGCGTACTGTTGACAATGGCGATGATGCTGACCATTTTGCCCGTAGTCACGCCGGCGACGGCCGAGGACGCTATATATGAGCCCATGATAGCGGCAGGGTACGGTTATTCCCTCGCGTTGAAAAATGACGGCACGGTATGGGCCTGGGGAGATAACGAAGCCGGCCAGTTGGGCGACGGCACGACAACACAGCGCAACGCAGCCGTGCAGGTGAGTGGTCTTGCCGGCGTGAGTGCCATAGCGGCAGGGTATATGCATTCCCTCGCGCTGAAAAGCGACGGCACGGTATGGGCCTGGGGACTTAACAATCACGGCCAGTTGGGCGACGGCACACAAACAGATAGATACATACCCGTGCAGGTGCCCGGACTTACCGACGTGATTGCCATAGCGGCAGGGGAATATCATTGCCTTGCGCTGAAAAATGACGGCACGGTCTGGGCCTGGGGGGATAACGAATTCGGCCAGTTGGGCGACGGCTCAACAACAGATAGACATACGCCCGTGCAGGTGAGTGGTCTTAGCGGCGTGATTGCCGTAGCGGCAGGGGGCCTGTATTCCCTTGCGCTGAAAAGCGACGGCACGGTCTGGGCCTGGGGAGATAACTATCGCGGCCAGTTGGGCGACGGCTCAACAACAGATAGACATACGCCCGTGGAGGTGAGCAGTCTTACCGGCGTTACTGCCATATCGGCAGGGTACCTGCATTCCGTTGCGTTGAAAAATGACGGCACGGTCTGGGCCTGGGGGTATAACAATTACGGCCAGTTGGGCGACGGCTCAACAACACGGCGCCCCACACCCGTGCAGGTGAGCGGACTTACCGGCGTGAGTGCCATAGAGGCGGGGGATCAACATTGCCTCGCGCTGAAAAATGACGGAACGGTCGTTGCTTGGGGGAATAACTATTTCGGCCAGGTGGGCGACGGCACACAAACAAATAGATCTACACCCGTACAGGTATCTGGTCTTGATGGTGTCGGCGTGGTTGCCGTAGCGGCAGGGGGTTTTCATTCCCTTGCGCTGAAAAGCGACGGAACGGTCGTTGCTTGGGGGCGTAACTTGTACGGCGAGTTGGGCGACGGCACGACAACAGATAAATACACACCCGTACAGGTGGAAAACGCGAACGGTACACCGCTGAATCTCGGCCCCACAATCGTAAAGCCGCCCGACACTACCCCGCCCACATTGTCGCTGGGCAGCGTGGACCGCACAAGCGACACAACGGCGACAATCGGATTTACGACCGACGAAGCGGGAACCGCGTACTATCTCGTCGCGGACAGCGAGGCAACAGCTCCGACAAGCGCGGCGGTGAAAGCCGGAACCTCGCTTGGTTCCGTTACGGCGGGAGCGGTTACGGGCAAAGCGGTCACGCTGACGGCGGGGGCAAAAGATATCTACGTCGTCGTCGAGGACGCGGCGGGCAATATCAGCAATCCCTTGAAAATCGCAGCGGCCGCATATGTCACAACCACATCTCCCGGAGCGCCCAAAAACTTGGTCCTCACCCCCGGCGACGGCACAATCACGGCAGCATGGCAGTCTCCCGACGACGACGGCGGCACTCCGATTACTGGATATCTTGTGCAGATTTTGGGCGTTGACGCTAGTCCCGTCGCACTGAGCGCAAGCACTCTGACTTATACATGGGACACCCTCGCCAACGGCACGCAGTACTCCGTCACTGTTTGGGCAGTGAACGCTGTGGGCTCGGGCAGCAGCGCAGATGACGAATGCACGCCCGCCGCACCGGAGCCTCCCACCTATTCTCTTACTGTTTCGGCAGGAGCCGGCGGCACGGTTTCGGGCACCGGCAGCGGGGACTACGCGGCGGGAACCGCAGTCAGCGTAACGGCAGTGCCCGGCAGCGGTTACCACTTCGACGGCTGGACGGTGAGCGGAGCGGCGATCACCGGCGGCGATACCGCCAACCCCGCAGCCTTTGATATGCCCGCAGGCGCGGTGACGCTCACGGCGAATTTCGCGCAGGACGACGATACACCGCCCGAACCGCCAGCTCCACCCGACGAGTATACAGTCACCGTGACTGGCAGTCACGCGGACCCGTCGGGCGCAGGTGATTACGAAGAGGGCGCAACCGTTACAATCAATGCGGGAACTAGAACCAATTACACGTTTGACGGCTGGACGACCTCGTCGGACGGCGTCGTGTTCGCCGACGCAAGCGGCGCCACGACCACATTCGCAATGCCCGCAAACGATGTCACAGTCACGGCGAATTTCGCGCAGGACGACGATACACCGCCTGAACCGCCAGTTCCGGCCGACGAGTATACAGTCATCGTGAACGGCAGTTACGCGGACCCGTCGGGCGCGGGTGATTACGAAGAGGGCGCAACCGTTACAATCAATGCGGGAACTAGTACCCAGACCGAACAAAACAGTTGACAAAAGGAAAAAAAAGTGATATACTCGAAATATGTCGAAAAGCCGACGAAATTCCAAAGACGTAAATTGTAAGGAAATAAGGAGTATACCACCATGCCAAAAAAGAAATATATAGTA
>WQXD01000166.1 GCA_009785015.1 Oscillospiraceae bacterium
AGGCCCAGATGCGGAAAAGAATCGCCCAGATACTGCTCGCATCTGAAGTGGTTGTAAAAACGCGCCGATATGTTTTCGGCGTCGGTGTACAGCCGTTCGTAAGTGTCCGGATTTTCGCAGGGGAGGGGAGGCGAAGACGGTTCTTTGGAGGTGACGAGCCACAATAGCGGCGATTCGGACAAGTCGTTTTTCCACCAGGCGTCAAAGCGCTGCTTTACCGCCGAACAATCATACTTGTATATCATGGCAAAAAATTCCTTTTCAATTTCAATTATTCAGATAATAGTCGTTGAATTTGTCGATCGCTTTCTGGAACGCCGGGGTGTTTTTTTCGTAAAACGACACCATGCTCTCATATTGGGCCTGCGGATAGCACGCGTACCTGAACAGATGCAGTATATCGCCCATGTTCTTGTAATATATCATCACGGGCTGGAACTCCAGGCCTTTTTTTAAAATGTCGAGCACTTTGAGCGATTCCTCGTCGCGGCTGTATTTGTTTTTGAGCGTGCTGTCAAAATACGCGGGAGTCGTCGTCCGGTAACCTTCGGAGGCCAGGGCTTCCATCACCACTCCTATCATATCCCGGCGGCTGTCGGGTATTGTGACGGGTACGCTGACAAGCGAATAGTTCGCGTGGGACGTGGTGTGGTAATCCTTTTGGTTTTCGTCCCATTTCGGAACGGTCAAAATGCCGTAATCGTTTTCCATCGAACGGAAATAATTCGAAAATCTGACCAATCCGCCGAAAAACAATATTTTGCCCTGTGTGAAAAACTGGACGTCATTTCCGTAGTTGACGGTTTCGCCTTTGTTTGAGATCGCCTGCGGCAGGCCGTCCTCGCTCATCGAAAAATCGCGGAGCTTTTCATACGCCGAATAAAATTTTTCGCCCAAGGCCAGGCTCAGCGAGCCGTCCGGGTTTGTGATCGTTATCGGGATTTCAAACGCCGAAAAATATACGTCGTAATAGTCGGACGTGGTGACACCGAACTGATCCTCCTCATCTACGATTCCGTTGCCGTTTAAATCTTTGTACAATCCCTTCGCGGCTTTTGAGTATGCGTCAAATGTCCATTTGCCGGAAAGAACCAAGTCGTACAGGCCCGAAATCTCATAGTCCGCCGCTATGTTCTTATTGAAGAATATGCAGTTCATATATCCCAGCACGGAAGGCGTTATATCGCCGGTCACAAAATACGTTTTGCCGTTGATGGTGACGTCTTTCATTATTGTGTCGGGCCACCACGGCATATCGTAATCGATATACGGAAATTGGGCCAAATTCAAGTAAATGCCTTCCAATCCGTGGGCGGCGACGTCGTAGGCGTTGGCAAAAAGCAGATCAAACGCGTCATCGCCCGCCTTTACCGATTTATACGCGTTTTGGTACGAAGCGGTGGTCAGGGTCTTTTCGATATTGATGTTGAGGCGCCCCGCCACCGCCAGTTCGCGGGCGTGCATCGAGTCTTTGAAAACCTCGCCGGTGATTTCCTCCACAAACTCCCATTCGGTGTCGTAGAAGACATTGTCCACTTCCCTTCCCCAAATGCGGAACGTCTCGCCGTTGAAATTCAGATCGGAGGGCAGGTTGTCCGAAACGAAAACGTTTTCATCCGCGTTTTCCCCTTCGCCTTCTTCCGAATTTTGGGAGCCGGGTTCGGCGGACGCATCCGTTTTTTCAGGATTCTGCGAACACGAAAACAACACTGCGAACATAATTGCGAAAACCAAAAAGATCAAAACAAGTTTTTTCATAATTTTTATCGGCCTTTCTTACTTGGGAAATTTTTTACATTATTTTGCTGTCTTTATGCGTCCCCGTGAGGGAAAAGACGACCCATTCGGCCACATTTGTCGCATGGTCGGCAATCCTTTCAAAATATTTCGCAACCATCACGAGATCGATCGCCTGGTCGCCGTTGGCCGAATTTTTCTTTATCAGCCCGATCAGATCGTTTTTGACCGCCTCAAAAAGATTGTCGACTTCGTCGTCGTCGGCAATCACCTTTTCGGCGAGCTGCAAGTCTTTTTTTACAAAAGCCTCGATACTTTCCGTCAGCATCCTCATCGTCACTTCCGCCATTTTCGGGATATGCTCCAACTTTTTTATATACGGGTTTCCCGCGAGCAGCAGCGTAAGCTCGGAAATATCGGTGGCGTGGTCGCCGATGCGCTCGAGATCCGTGATGATCTTCAAAACTGCGGAAACATAGCGCAAATCTCTGGCCACTGGCTGCTGCTGCAGTATCAGTTTCAGGCAGACGCTCTCTATTTCTTTTTCCTTGTTGTCTATATCGTCGTCTGAGGCTATTATTTTTTGGGCGAGCTCCGTATCCTGCCCGATCAGCGCCTTGTTGGCGTCTGCGATCGCCTGTTTGACCGTTTCGCACATTTCGATAAGGGAATTGTTGAGCTGAATCAATTGTTCGTCAAATTTGTTTCTCATGTTCTCACCTCGCTTTCGGGATAAATTTTGTCATATATTTTTTTCAGGCTCCGGGAATACACCGCATAGCCAGTATGGTCTCCCCTATCAGGTCCTCAAGCGGCATGCCGAGTTTTTCCGCGCCTTCGCGGATTGTCTCGCGGGAACATCCCGCCGCGAATTTTTTGTCCTTGAACTTTTTCATCACGCTCGAAACTTCCAGATCCGAAACGCTTTTGCTCGGGCGCATGAGCGCCGCCGCCCCGATGAGCCCCGTCAGTTCATCGACGGCAAACAATATTTTTTCCATGTACAGCTCGGGTTCATAGGGGACCCCCGTCAAGCCGTATCCGTGGCTCATGGCGGAACGGATGACACTTTCGTCGACGTTCTCGCTTCGCAAAATCTCGATTCCCCTGACGCAGTGCGCTTCGGGGTACAGCTCGAAATCGATGTCGTGCAGCATTCCGGCCGCTTGCCAGAATTCCGTTTTGTCCGGTTCGTGCTTTTTTGCGAAATGGCCCAGCACGGCCGATACGACTTCGCCGTGACGGATATGAAAGGGCTCCTTGTTGTATTTGGCAAGCAGCTCCGAAGCCTGCCGCAGGTTTGGAATACAGCTCATGTTTATTTTACCCCTTTTGTGTTGGCTGACGATTTACCATAATGAAAGTATATGCGATTTGCGTCGATTTGTCAAGCTCATTTTGCGATATAATTTATATTAATTTTTTTTGACCGCTGGAAATTTTCGCATTTATGTGATATAATAACGGTGTTGGTTTTTGTAATTAAAAAAGGGAGGGCAATTTATGAAAAAAATATGTATATTTATCGTCGTTCTGGCTGTTTTCGCGGGTTTTATCTCATGCTCGCAAAATACAGACGACAAAGAACAAAAAAGCGGCGCGACAGAAGCCGAAGATTTAAAAACAGGCGAAGAAGACGAGGACTATCTGGCCGCAATCAGGCCCGACATCCCGGGGACGGACTTCGGCGGTTATGAGTTCAGGATATTGACCAATGACAACTGTACCCATGCAATCCCGCTCCATACAAGGGATATCATAGCAGAGCAGGAAACGGGAGAGCCGATAAACGACGCCGTGTACAAAAGAAACGCGGAAATAGAGGAAAAATTCAACATAAAGATCAAAAATATCGCGCTGGGAACCGATTACACGCCGTCGAATACCCTGAAAAACGCCGTATCGGCCGGGGACGACGCCTACGATCTGATGGTCGCTTACGCCCCCGGAGCCGCGCAGTCCGCCGCGGCGGGGCATCTTTTGAACTGGAACACGCTGCCGTATATAGATATGAGCAAGCCGTGGTGGTTTCAAAGCGCAGTCACGAATCTCTCCGTGGGCAACAAAATATTTTTGTCTTTGAGCGATCTTTCCATAAGCACGATGCATTACGTGTATATGGTGTATTTCAACAAAGAGCTGCAAAAAGACTTCAACGTGGAAAATTTGTATGAACTCGTCAGAAGCGGCAAATGGACATTCGACAAAATATCCGAAGTCGCCAAAGGGATCACGCTCGATTTGAACGGCGACGGCATAATGAACGACGACGACAGGTACGGCGCGATTATCTCATACGCCGCGCTCAACTTTTTTTACGCGGGGGGCAACACCCTCACTCAAAAGGACGAAAACAATTATCCGTATCTGGATATCGCGACCCCGCGCGCAATCAACACATTTGAAAAGGCGTATGATATATGCCACGCGGATTACGTCAGGTTTGCCCCCGAATGGATAAACGAAAATGAGATGCGGGATATGTTCAAATCCGGGCAGGCGTTTCTCTATTTTCACAGCCTTTCAAAGATAGATTCCCTGCGCGACATGGAAACCGACTTTGGAGTGCTCCCATACCCGAAATTGGATGAAACGCAGCAAAAATACAGCAGTTATATAGACCTCCACAATCCTCTCATGGGAGTTCCCGTCACTGTAAACGAGCTCGAGCGCATCGGGGCGGTCATCGAGGATTTATCGTATCTGTCGAGAAAATATCTCGTTCCCGCATATTACGACACGACGCTGAAGACAAAATTCGCCAGGGATGAAGACTCGGTCGAGATGCTGGATATTATACGGGACGGGGTGGTTTTCGATTTCGGATGCGTGTACGACGTGAGCACGGCGTTTGTCTTCCAGACGCAGATCAACGCGAACAAACGCGATTTTGTCTCCGCCATTGAAAAAATAACAAACTCGGCGCAGAAAAATCTCGATAAGGTAATAAAAGCATATGACGAAGCGGAAGGATGAGGAGGATATCAAAATGAAAAATATTTTACGGATAGATTTTGAAAACATAACCGGAAAGATAAAACCCATGCACGCGATCAACAACCCGCCCACAGTCCCCTCGGACAGATACGGGCTGTATGAAAAATTGAAAGAAGCGAATATACCCTATGCCCGCCTGCACGACACGGGCGGCGTGTTCGGCGGGGCGCGTTATGTGGACGTCGAAAATATTTTCACGGATTTCGGCGCCGACGAAAACGACCCCGCTTCATATGATTTCGCCTTTACCGACAAGCTATTGGGCTCGATGGACGAAATAGGGCTGAAACCTTTTTACAGGCTCGGCCCCACAATCGAGAACAACCACAAAATAAAGGCGTATCATATATTTCCGCCGGCGGACCCGCACAAATGGGCGCGCATATGCGAACATATAATCATGCACTACAACGAAGGCTGGGCGGAGGGCTGCCGCTTCGGGATCGAATACTGGGAAATATGGAACGAGCCCGACAACGAGCCGGAAATCGGCGACAATCCCATGTGGAAGGGCACGCAGGAGGAGTTTTTTGAGCTTTATGATATAACCGCGCGGCATTTAAAGACGAGGTTCCCCAATTTAAAAATCGGCGGCTACGCGAGCTGCGGATTTTACGCCCTATCCGACGCCGATTTTTCCGAGACGGCGCACTCGACTTCGCGCGTCGGGTATTTTGTGGAATTTTTCCATAATTTTTTTGGATATATAGGCGCGAAAAAAACCCCGCTCGATTTCTTTTCGTGGCACAGCTACGCGGGCCTGAAAGAAAATGTGACATATGCCGCATACGCCGAAAAAAAGCTCGCCGAATACGGCTACGGCGGCGCCGAAGTGATTTTCAACGAGTGGAACCCCGGAATACAAAACAGGGGCAAAGCGATCGACGCTTCAAATATCGCCGCCATGATGTGCGCCATGCAGAAAACCTCGACGGATATGTGCATGTACTATGACGGACAGATACATTCGTCTTACTGCGGATTGTTCAGCGGCGACTTTCACAGGGTATTTAAAGCCTATTACGCCTTTTGGGCATTCGGGCAGTTGTACGCGCAAAAAAACGAGGTATTCTCGGACACAAATGCGGACGGGGTTTATGTATGCGCCGCTTCGGGGGACAAAAAAATGGCGCTGATCGTAAATTCGAAGGGAAGCAGTGTCGATATACGCCTCGAGGCGCCCGGTGTGCTGCAGTGCTTCGCCACTGATGAAGCGCATGAAAACGAAGAAATAACGATAAATCCAAACGAAAATATTCTGACACTGCCGCCGTACGCGGTATGGCTTTTGATTTTTGCGTAGTTGAAGTGAAAAATAAAAATTAAAAAACCGAATAAAACTCTTGACAAACAATAAACAATATGCTATTATGTTTATAGATTAATTGTAACATCAGGAGAATTATTTATGAAAAATAAAATCGAGAACGCGACTCCGGCCGAATTGAAGGACGGATTTTTGCAAACTGAAAGGTTTATCGACAAAGCGCAAATATACACCTGCCTCTTTTGCCACGCGCAATACGACGCCGACGACGTGTATGTCTGGAAGAAACTTTTGGTAAACGGGAAAAAGGCGATAAAACTGCATATACGCGATACCCACGGCGATGTTTTTAACAGCCTGCTCGCCGCGGACAAAACCCAAACGGGGCTGACCGACACCCAAAAAGAATTTCTCAAAAACTATTACGACGGAATGAATTATGACGAAAAAGTATCGGACAAGGATATAGCGGAAAAAATGAACATATCCGCCTCGACCGTGCGTTTTCAGCGGTATAATTTCCGCGAAAAAGCGAAACAGGCGAAAATAATACTCGCTCTGGCCGAATTGCTGGAAGAAATGGAAGCAAAACACAAAGTCTGGAAAGAAAAAGCGGATAAATCCGCCAAACCGGCGGACGAAAACGAAAAAATGCTCGAAACCCTGTTTGAGTCGCTGTCGCCGCTCGTGCTGAAGACCTTTGATTTCGGAAAGAAAAAGGAAGAAAAAAGGCTTTTGATACTCAAAACAATCGCGCAGCAATTCGAAAAAGACAGAAAATACAGCGATAAGGAGCTGAACGCCGTATTGAAAGAAATTTATTCCGATTTCGCGACGCTCAGGCGGAGCCTGATCGACTACGGCTTTATGGAAAGAACAAGCGACGGCAGGGAATACTGGAGAAAACCGGACTGATTTATTTTCCAAAATCCGTTGACATCAAACGGGCATAGTGATATAATGATATTGCGCGGAGAAATCCAAAAATTATTTTAAATTAGGAGGTCTTTATGGCAATAAATGTCGGTATCCTCGGATTTGCCCACGGGCATGTGATGGCGTATGGCGGAGAATGGGCGAAACATCCGGAAATGGGCGTGAATATCAAAAAAGGCTGGGACGCAAACGCCGAACGCGCGAAAAACAGCTGCGGCGCGCTGGGCGCCCAAACAGCGGAAAAGCTCGATGAGATCATAGACGATGAAAGCATTTCCGCAGTGGTGATTTCCTCCGAAACGAAATACCACGTAGAGCTCGCCGAACTGGCCGCCGAAGCGGGCAAGGCGATCATCATGTATAAGCCGATGGCGCTCACGCTCGCGGGCGCCGACCGCATCGTGGCGGCAGTCGAAAAACACAACGTGCCTTTTACGCTCGGCTGGCAGATGCGCACGGACCCGCAAAATATCAAGATCAAACAGCTCATAAACGACAAGGTGCTGGGCGAGACGTTTGTCTACCGCCGCAGGCACGGGCTGATGACGCATCTCAACCCGGAATTCGGGAATGTATGGCACTGCGACCCCGAATTGAACCGCGATATTTTCGCCGACGACGCTTCGCATCCGATCGATATGCTCAATTGGGTTTTCGGCGTTCCGGAGACGGTAATGGCGGAAATGACGACGGCGGCCAATCCGAAGGTGGTAAACGACAACGGAGTAGCGCTTTTCAAATACAAAAACGGCATGATCGCGGAAATAAGCTGCTATTTTTCCTGCTCTGCCTCGGAAATCACCACGGAGGTGTACGGCGCCAGGGGGACCATACAACAGTATTACGGCGACGGGTGCGGAACGCGGCTTCCGAGAGCGGAAGGGCAGGCTGGCCTGAAGTGGTTCGTCGAGGGCGAAACCGACTGGACAAATTCGGGCATACCCAGCCCCAAGGGGCACGGCGAGCGCCTCGCCGCGCAGGCGCAGCCTTTCGCCGATTTTCTGTATGGCAAACGTCCGCCGATATGCGACGTGCGTGAAGCGCGCGAATCTTTGAGGATGGTTTTGGCCTGTTATGTTTCGGCGAGGGAAGGCCAGCGCGTGCGTATCGACGACATGCGCGTTTACGATGTATAATTAAAACAAGCAAAACGGCTTCTGAAAACCCTTGTTCGGGTTTTCAGAAGCCGTTTTTGTTTTAAATTATTTCACGCCGCCCAAAAATACCACGGTATAGCCTTTGTTTTTCAAAGTTTCGATGATG
>WQXD01000167.1 GCA_009785015.1 Oscillospiraceae bacterium
TAAATATTTTCTATTTCGTCCTGCAGCGCTTTGTCCGCCGCCAGTATTTTGTCGTTCATATCTTTTTTAAACCCGGAAAGTTTCTCCGCGAGCGATTCATCCGACACGGCAAGCATCTGAACCGCGAGCAGCGCGGCATTTTCGGCTCCGTCGATGCCGACTGTCGCCACCGGGACGCCCGGAGGCATTTGAACCATTGCCAAAAGCGCGTCCAATCCGCCCAGCGCCGGGGATCCAATCGGGAGCGCGATAACGGGAAGAGTGGTATGCGCCGCCAGGACGCCTGCCAGATGGGCCGCTTTTCCGGCCGCCCCGATGATCGTCCCGAATCCGTTTTTTCGGGCGTCCTGCGCGAATTTTGCCGACGCCTCGGGGGTGCGGTGCGCCGAGAGCACATGGACTTCAAAGGGGACCCCGAATTTTTTGAGTGTGGCGAGCGCGGGTTTGATGACTTCGAGGTCGTTTTTTGACCCCATCAGTATTCCGACTTTTTTCATAAATTCCAAAACCATTCCTTCATATAAGTTTATAATTCAATAATCCTTCCGGTCAAAAAGCAGGCTGCCCGCGGTAAAAAATACCGTTCCGTACCCGAGTACGATGACAAGCATATGCAAAAGCTTGGAGGCGCCGGGCAGCGCGCCTATCCAGAGCCTGTGCCAGCCGAGATAGGAAGTGAACAGCATTTCCGTCAGCACCGGGAAAAACACCGGCAGCGCGTTTAAGGCTATGTAAAACAAAATCAGCAAAAACATCACAAGCGTCCCGCTGCGCCCGAAAAGCGCCACCAAAGCGGCGAAACACGCCAAAATCAGCAGGGGTATCAGCGTCAGCGCGTAGGAGGCAAACGCAGTCAGCAATTCGTTTATCGCAAGCGCCTTTCCCAGAGTTTGGGTCAGCAGGGCGCAGATCACAAATATACAGCCCAAATACGCCGCAGCGTATGTTTCCACCGCCAAAATTTTGGAAGCGTATAATTTCCAGCGCTCCACCGGGCGGCACATTGCGGCCTTCATCGTATTTTCCGCCCCTTCGACGGTGATCAGGTCCGTTGCGGCCATGAACATCAGAAACGGGACAAAAATTTGCAGAAAGAACGGCAGCGCGCCCATCGGCGTGGGCGTAAAAACAAAGAAATATCCGCTTTGCATTCGAATAAAGTCCGTCAGGATACGCCCGAGCAGCGTCCATACCGCGCAGACGGCCAGCCCGATAAACAAAAAAACTATGTATTTTTTGCGCCGCAGCAGTTTTTCGCATTCATTGCGGTAAGAGGCAAAAAAAGCGCTCATACGCTTGCCTCCTTCCGCATTTTCGCGACCTGCGCCAAGAAAAACTCTTCCAAATTGGCAAAAGAGCCCAAAATCGCCTCCATGCTCTCGACGCAAAGCAGCCTGCCGCCGTAAATAACGGCGGCTTTTGTGGCGCATAATTCTATTTCATGGGCCAAATGGGACGAAATCAAAACAGCCGCGCCGAGTTCGGCGCTCTTTTTTACCACTTCCCGGACATACACCATGCCCTCTATATCCAATCCGTTGGCGGGCTCGTCCAAAATGAGTAGCTCCGGCTTTGAGAGTAAAGCGAGCGCCAAACCGATCCTCTGCCGCATGCCGAAGCTGAACGAGCCGACTTTGTCTTTTTTGTATTTGTCCATTTCCACCAATTTCAAAACCTCGTCTATGCGCTCCTTGTCCGCATTTTCGCAAAACCGCGCCGCGAGTTTCAGGTTTTGGTACGCAGTCATGTGGTCATACAGCGAAGGGGACTCAATCAGGCATCCGGTATGCCGCATGGCTTTTTCGTGGTTTTCGAGCGCGTCGACGCCGCATATATATACGCTGCCGCGCACTGCGGCCACCAATCCCGCGATGGCCTTCATGGTGGTGGTTTTTCCCGAGCCGTTCGGCCCGAGCAGCCCCAGCACTTCGCCGCGGGAGAGCGCAAAGGAAATATCCTCCGCGCCCCGCCCGTTTTTGTATAATTTGGTCAAATTCCGCACTTCGAGTACCATATATGTCAGTCCTGGTCCTGATATTTTCTCTCGTTTTCGCCGGGATAAGTGGTCGTGACGCTGTCGGCGTCGATACTGCCGTCTGCGTTTAAGGTGAAATATACATCGCCGTAAACGCGGCCAAAATGGGTTTCCATATACTCCGGAGTCAGAAGCTGAGAAGCGCCGGGTATCGGGCATTGGGCCTCGCTTGTGCCGATGTCGGTGAAATGCAGGCTTCCCTCGAACCCGACTGTGCTGGTATCGCCGAAAATGTTTGTGATCGTGATTTTGGCCTCCGCTTCAAGAGACAGCATTTCGCCCTGCGCGTCCACTTCCGCTTCCCCGCGCACATAGTTTATGACAAGGTTTTGTATCGGAATATCAAACGGGTCGTCGTTTTTGCCGTTCCCGCCGAAATCCTCGCGCGCGGCCTGGGCTGTGTATGAATAGGCGAATTCGCGCGGTGAAAGCAGCACATACCAAAACCCGTCGACATATGCGATTCCGTAGCCTTCATTCCCGTAAACATCGTAGTATGTGTTGTTTTCCCAGGCCTCCCGCTCCAAAGCGTTCATAGCACGCGCATCCTGAGTTTCGGCGGTGACGGTTTTTACCCCGCTTTTAATGGTCGTGTGTTCCCATGTGTATTTTCCGTCGGCGACCGTTTCGCGCCAGTCGTAACGCCAGTTTCCCGCCTGCTCGATAAGCACGTCGATTCCCGCCTTCACAAGTTCGGGGATCTGCGCCTCGGTCAGCGTCCCCTGAATCAAACGGTTGCCGCCGTTTTGGCTCATGGTGATGTTGTTTTTCAGGTCCCCGACCAAAGCGTCGGCGAGAAGTTCCATAAAGCGCATCTGGGTCCCTTCGCGCTCTTCCGGGCTGAACATGGCAAATGAATTGTTTCGGTAAAACCTGTTGTAGTCATTGTAATAGGGATCGCCCGAAACGGACGCCCTGTACCACTGCGTCCCGTCCGCGCCGGTATAATCGCGGTATATGTTCAGGTTTTTGGAATAATAGCGGTAACCGTCGGGGTCGCCGTTTTTATCGAATGTGTATTCCAAATAATTGTCGTCGCCCGCGATAAAAAACGATTTGTGCTCTTCGTATATCCCGCCGTCCACGCTCAGCGCCACCCGGGCTTCCATCGTGACGTTCCGGTAAGTGAGAGCGTCCAGAACCGCTTTTTTCAAAGTCTCATAAGGCGAACCCATGACTGCCGCCACCGTCAGGGCGCCGCATAAAAGCAGCGAAGCCGCGATCAGCGACAACACGCGGATTTTCACGTTTTTTTTCATTTTTATACCTCCTGTATCTGATTGTATCTGATGTTTTTACTGCGTTTTTATCCCGCCTCCCTATTATTATACACCTAAACCGCGTTTTTGTCAAGGGTTTGACAAAGGTTTAAAATGTAAAAAATTTCACAAAAACAGTTGACAAAGCCGCAATAATCATGTACAATAAATTTCAGAGGGCGGTTGTATGCCGCATTAATATGATTTAATATGATTTGATATGATGAAAGGCGGCTTGAAAAAATTATGGATAAAGCGGACATAGGTCTGATAGGGCTGGCGGTCATGGGCGAAAATTTGGCGATGAATATGGAAAGCAAAGGATTTTTTGTTTGCGTGTATAACCGTACCCCGCAAAAAGTCGCGGATTTCATCAGCCAAAGGGCAAAAGGCAAAAATATATCGGGTGCGTATTCCATCGGGGAATTGGCCGGCAGCCTGAAGCTCCCCCGAAAGATCATGCTCATGGTCAAAGCGGGGCAGGCCGTCGACGATTTTATCGAGCTTTTGATTCCCGCGCTTTCGCCCGGGGATATCATAATAGACGGCGGAAACTCGCATTTTTCGGATACGATCCGGCGGACAGAATATGTCGAATCAAAAGGTTTGCTGTATGTGGGCGCCGGCGTTTCGGGCGGCGAAGAGGGCGCCCTGATTGGCCCGAGCATAATGCCGGGCGGCTCGCCCGGGGCCTGGGCGCACATCAAGCCGATTTTTCAGGCGATCGCCGCGATGGCCGAAGGCGGCATACCCTGCTGCGGCTGGGTGGGGAGCGGCGGAGCGGGGCATTTCGTCAAAATGGTGCATAACGGCATAGAATACGGCGATATGCAGCTCATATGCGAGGCGTATTTTTTGATGAAGGAATATCTGCAAATGGGACCCGGCGAGATGCGCGAGGTATTCGCCGAATGGAATCTCGGGGTCTTGGACAGCTACCTGATAGAAATCACGCGGGACATATTGGGGTATAGGGATGAAAACGGGGAGTTTGCCGTCGAAAAAATATTGGATACCGCCGGACAAAAAGGCACGGGCAAATGGGCCTCCGAGGCTTCGCTCGACGAAGGCGTGCCCCTCACGCTCATCAGCGAAGCGGTTTACGCCCGCTGCCTCTCCGCCATGAAGGAAGAACGCGTAAAAGCCTCGGATATCCTGACGGGCCCCTCGGGCGGCTTTGCCGGGGATGCCGGCGAGAAAAAAGCGTTCATCGAGGATATACGCCGGGCGCTGTTCGCCTCGAAAATCATTTCATACGCCCAGGGGTACGCGCTGCTGTCCGCGGCCTCCGCCACATACGGCTGGGACTTGAAATACGGCGAGATAGCGATGCTTTGGCGCGGCGGCTGTATCATACGCTCCTCGTTTTTGGCGGATATAAAGAGGGCATTTGACAGAGATCCCGGGCTTTGCAACCTGCTTTTGGATCCGTTTTTTTGCGAGGCCGTAAAAAACGCGCAGGGCGGATGGCGCAGGGTGTGCGCCGCGGCGGTGAGCTTGGGCATACCTGTTCCCGCCTTTTTGAGCGCGCTGTCCTATTACGACGGCTACCGCTGCGCGAGGCTGCCCGCCAATCTGCTGCAGGCGCAGCGCGACTATTTCGGCGCGCACACATATGAGAGAGTTGACCGGCCGCGCGGCGAGATGTTCCACACGAACTGGACCGGCCGCGGCGGGACCACGGCGGCTTCGGCGTATACCGTATAAAATACAATTTTAAAATAATAATATGAAACGGGGGCGGATTTTCAATAATGAAACAGTTAAATGTGGCGATTTTGGGCCAGGGGCGAAGCGGCAGGGACATCCACGCGGCTGCTTTGGGGCGCATGCGGGAAAAATACAAAATATGCGCCATAGCGGAACCGCTTGAAAAACGGCGCGAGCGCGCCAAAAAAGAGTGCGGCTGCGAACTCTACCGCGATTATACGGAAATTTTGGGCAAAGCGGGGGAAATCGATCTGGTGGTGAACGCGGCGCCGAGCCATTTTCACGTCCCGGTCACCCTGCATCTGCTCAACAGCGGATTCAACGTGCTCTGCGAGAAACCCCTGGCGAAAACGGCCGCGGAAGTGGATTTGCTGATAGAGGCGGCGCAAAAAAACGACAAAGTGCTGGCGGTGTTCCAGCAGTCCCGTTTTTTGGACGCGTACAGGGAAATCAGGCGCATTATCGACTCCGGCGTACTCGGGCGGATCATCCAGATGAGTTTCCGGTACAACGGGTTTGCCAGGAGGTGGGACTGGCAGACTTTGCAAAAGTACAACGCGGGCAGCCTGTACAACACCGGGCCGCACCCGGTCGATCAGATCCTCGCTCTGCTCGATTATGACGCCATGCCCGAAATCACGTGTTACATGGATCGGGTGAATACTTTCGGCGACGCCGAAGATTACGTCAAACTCATAATGAAAGCCCCCCAAAAGCCGGTCGTGGACCTGGAAATATCGTCGTGCGACCCCTATCCGAAATTCACCTACAGCATACAGGCCCAGTACGGCGGATTGAGCGGGGACACCTCGCGCCTCGACTACAAATATTACGTCAGGCAGACAGCTCCCCCCCGGGAACTGATAAAAGAACCAATCGAGCACCCCGACGGCACTCCCGCCTACTGCGGCGAAAAACTCGAATGGGTCGAAAAAACCTGGAAAATCGGCGGCGGCACGGAAAGCTCGGATTCTTCCTATGTGCCCGGGGCGCCCCCCGAAGACCCCGCGATAAATTTCTACTCGATGCTCTATGAGCATATGACGGCCGGCGCCCCCTTAGAAGTGACGCCCGAGCAGGTGCGGCGGCAAATCGCGATCATGGAAGAATGCCACAGGCAAAACCCCATGAGCGAACTCGAATGATTTGATGTAAGAGAGGTATAAGGATTATGAAAATAGGATTGATAGGCGCGCAGAATTCGCATTCGAAATGTTTCTGCGAAGCGTTGAATGTAAAAGGCGGCGAAGCCGCGGTAAACTTCATCTACGGGGCGGACGACCCCGCGCAGGCGAAGGCTCTCTGCGAACAGTTCGGGCTCGCCGAATGCGAAAGCGAAGAGGAACTCATCGAAAAAAGCGACGCGGTGGCGATCACGTACCGCAAAGGCTCCATGCATTACCCGCCCGCAATCAAAACCTTAAAGGCCGAAAAGCCTTTGTTTGTCGACAAGCCGTTCACCGCGGATATAGGCGAGGCTAAAGAGATCGCGGAGCTGGCGGCCAAAAGCGGGGCGCTTCTGACCGGCGGCAGCGGCTGCAAAAACGCGCCCGAAATAGCGGAGATGAAAAAAAATATAGGGCCCGGTTCCACGGTGATCGTCTCATATGCGGCGGATCCGTCTTCGGAATACGACGGATATTGGTTTTACGGCTGCCATTCGGCGGAGGTGTGCCTCGAGCTCTGCGGACTCGACTATATTTTTGTGAACTCCTTTAAAAACGGGGACGTCGTGGTGACCGAAGTGACTTATGCCGACAAGGTATGCGTGCTGGTGACCGAGCCCAAGTCATATAATCTGACAGTTTCGGTCACCCGCGGAAAAAACACGATATGCCGCCCCATCCCATATTATCCGAGCGCCCCGGCGCTCGAGCTTGTGAACATGGCAAAAACCAAAACCGCCCCGCGCGATTACGGATTTTATGTCAAATCCGTCGAATTGACGGGTAAAATAATCGAAGGTTATACAAAATAAAAATATATAAAAACGGAGGCAAAAAAATGGAACAAATCAAAAAATATTGCTCGGAATTCATCGGGACCCTTGTGCTGGTATTCATGGGCTGCGGCAGCGCGGTGTTTTTGGGCTGCGACCCCGGCGGGGGCCATCTCGCCGTGGCGCTCGCCTTCGGGCTTTCCATAGTGGCTATGGCGTATGTGATCGGAAACGTATCCGGCTGCCATATAAACCCCGCCGTCTCGCTCGCGATGCTCCTGCGCAAAAAACTGAGCGCCGTCGATTTTGTCGGGTATGTAGTGGCCCAGATCGCCGGGGCCGTCGCCGGAGCGGGACTTTTAAAGCTGCTTCTGTCGTTTGGGTTAATCGACCAGACGGGCGGCCTGGGGGCAAACGGCGCGGCAAATGCCGGAGGCATTGCCGGGGCGCTGATTGTGGAAGTGATACTCACCTTTATCTTCATCTTTGTGATTCTGGGCGTCACGTCCGACGAAAGCAAAGGCGGCGTCGCCGGAATCGTCATCGGGCTGACGTTGACATTCGTGCATATCGTGGGAATACCGCTCACCGGGACTTCGGTAAACCCGGCCAGGAGCATCGGCCCCGCTTTATTTGCGGGAGGCAGCGCGCTGACTGACGTATGGGTGTTCATCGCCGGACCGCTTGCCGGCGCCGTGCTGGCCGTTTTGGTTTATTCGCTTCTGGCGAAAGCCAAAGAGTGACTTTAGAAAATCTTTTGGCTCATAATGTATGCAAAAGCGAGGAAGTCATAAAGGCAGCCTCGCTTTTGAAGTTGGGGATGTTTAATCGTCCATAGCGTTTGCCCGATTTATCAAAGCGACAAATCGCTTTTCGTTTTTGATGCTTTCAAATTTTGTTTCGCTTAATTTTTTCAGAAGCCTTTCTTTGTTATCGTCAGTTATGCAGCAAACAGGGGTTTTTACGTCGCGCAAAAAAGGCGTATCAACGCGCATACCTTTTTGTAACCGGCTTCGGACGTCAATATCATAATCAGCCAATTTTTCGAGCCAGTCCAACGCTTTGTCTTTGTCGCCGATGTCTAAATATGTCTGCGCGATTAACACGTGAACGTCTCCCGAATCCGTATTGGCTCTTCCGCAAAAAACCGTAACGGACAAAATTGACACTTCAAAAACGCTGGGTTTACCACGAAAAAATATGAACAAAATTCACAAATACGGGGATTTGCGGAA
>WQXD01000168.1 GCA_009785015.1 Oscillospiraceae bacterium
GACGCATGGTTTCTTTGGGACGACAATTATTTATATGTGTTCGCTCAGATGGATGTAGTAAGCACTTTCCGTCCTGACGAGTTTGCGGAATGGCAGGCAGAGCAGCCGTGGATGCTCACAACCTTTGAAGTGATTATTGATTTCGCCAACGCGGGCGGCGGACACGAAGCCGTGTCTATGGTCAGGTCGGACGACAGCGGATTTTTGACGATGCACGCAGCGTCTCAGGCACAGCTCGCAGCGGGCGACGCATGTAAGCAGTACGTGGAGTCCGGCCATGTCAGCGGAAATAATTTCTTTACGGTGGAACTCAAGATCGATATAGCTGAATTCAGAAAAGCCGCAGAAGCGGAAGGCTTGAACTTCGGAAGCGATTTCGCGGCGGGCAAGCAGATCGGCATATATCTGTTCGCGCAGGAATGCCATGACGACGGCACTCAGGCTCTCTTTGTATCGGTTCCCACAGATATGTCGGGCAACTGGGTTCCCGACAACTATGATTATATGGTCCTCGGCTCAAACGAAGTAAACGCGCCCGCCGCTGAAGAATCTGCGGCAGCCGGCGGCGGCGAAGAAGCAGACGCCGAGATCGCTCCGGTAATCGAAGCGGCAAGACCTGCGTCTTCTCCCAGAACAAACGATGCGGGCATAATAATTCTTATAGTTTTACTGATAGCGTCAACCGTAGGAATTGTTATATTCAAGCGGCATTATGCGTAAAGGATTTATAAATTAAAATTAAATATTGGAGGAAGAATAAAAATGAAAAAAGTTCTTGCGATTATAATCTGCGTATTATTTTTAGCTGGTATGACTGTTGTGCCGGTGTCGGCTGATCCGACAATTAATGTGCCCAAAGCGCAGACGGCTCCCACGCTTGACGGCGTAATAGACCCCGAAGAATGGGCAAATGCATACAGGCACGACCTGCGTCCCGGTTCGGGAGTGGAAATGTTCGACGCTTATCATTCAGGGCTCGCCACATATCAGGGATCGGTTTTCTGGTATATGTGGCATGAAGACGGCTTATATGCCGCCGCCGACGTAAAAATGGACATGAGTACGTTTGAAACCCCCGTGAGAGGCGAAGCCAACTTTGTTTCGGGCTCGATACAGTTTTGTGTTTGGGACGAAAACGGCGGCGGTACGGGAGATATGAAGCTTTGGCTCACATGCCACGTGGAAGCGGCGGACGGCAGCCCTGTTATAACAAATGCAAACGTCGGCATGGATGACGCGCCCGGCATAGAAATGGCAGCGGTCAAAAACGCAAACGGATACACGGCGGAAGTGCTCATATCAACGGCGGCTCTCGCCGAACACGGTATAAATGTAGCATCCGGCGGCAAGCTTATGATACTGACCGACACGATATATTGGGATACCGACGCAGACACCGTTGAATGCGCGTGCGACAGTCCCGACTGGTCTGCTTTGTACACTTATGTCTTGACAGACGCGGCAGCGGGCAGAGCTCCGCAGGCTGCGGAAGAAGCTCCCGCAGGAGCGGATCCCGTTGCGGACAACGCTGATCCGGCACCGGGCGCAGCAGCGGACGACACGCCCGCAGCTGCGGAAGAAGCTCCGGCACGTCCGGCATCGGTCAGAACGGGAGATACGGGATTTGTGATTATTATACTCGTCATGGCGGCAGCGGCGGGAATCTTTGCGGTCATTCGCAGAAAAAATATCAGGCAAAGCTAAATTTTTTCATAAATACAACAGGGCAAGAGCAAAATAATATCTGCTCTTGCCCTGTTGTTATATTATTATTACGGGGTGATTTTTATGCCTGGATTAATTGATTTATGCAAGGGACGCTATCCTGTCGGATTATTTGCTTTTGACCAAGAATTATGGGACGACGCCGGAGTAAAACAAGCGGCTGATACCGGGGCGGATTTTTTCGTGTCGGTCGGTTCCGCCGAGCCTCTTTTAAGCCTTTGCGAAAAATATGATCTCGGGATCATTTCAAATTCAAATATTCCTGGATGGTGGGGCGGCGACGGCGGCAATGCCGGAGGCTACGCCGATTATTTTCATGCGGGAAAACTCGAAGAAATAAAAAAAACTTATCCGTCAAGTCCGGCTCTCCGGGGCGATTATATTTTAGATGAGCCGAACTCTAAAGATTTCGCGCACATAGATAAAGTCATAAAGCATTATAAAGAATTGTTCCCTGACAAATTGCCTTTTCTAAATCTCTATCCGAGATATGCGAGCCTTCCGAAGAATACCGACGAAGAAATAATAGCCCAACTCGGAAATACTACATATCAAGAGCATATAGATCAGTATATCAGAGAAATCGATCTGCCGTATATTTGCTTTGATTATTATCCGTTCACGGGGACGAATGTTTTCGCAACATATCTTAAAAATCTTGATATTGTAGCAAAAGTGTGCGGAAAATCAAACAGGGAAATGTGGGTAATAATCCAAACGGGCGCGTGGAAAGCCGAAGAGGTCCTCAGTGCGCATCAGCTTGACTGGCAGGTTTATTTATGTCTTGCATACGGCGCAAAAGCGATAATCCACGCGGGCTATTCAAAAGTATGGTGGGACGAAACGACTTCATGCGTAAATTCCAAGGGCGAAAAAAATGTTACGTATGAATACGTGAAAAATATAAACTCCGCGCTGCATTCTCCGCTCGGGACGGAATTTTTAAAATATGATTATTTATACACGGCGGCTCACGGAGATATAAGTTCGTCGAATGAGCAAGTAAAACCCCAATTAGAAAAACAGAACAAAAGCGAAAAATCATCAGGATTGCCAAATATAAAAATAGATTCGGACAAAGCGGTTTTAGCGGGATATTTTAAAAAAGACGGCGGATTTGCCGTTATGATTGTGAACACGCATGATCCCTTTGACGGATCGGTTAGGGCAAATGTGAGAATCGAAACGGACGGACGAAAGCAGGTGAATATGCGCGGCGGTAAGAAAACTACGGGCTCCGTCAAAAACTCTGACGAGATTTCCACCGCTGAAATTACGCTTGAAAGCGGTCAGGGAATGTTTGTAACTTTTGAAAATAATAAATAAAAATAAATAAAAAAGGGAGATATGTTTATGAATGTGCTGGCAATAGGCTGCCATCCCGACGATATTGAGGTCGCCTGCGCGGGAACTCTGGCGAAATATAAAAAACAGGGGCACAGCGTTACGATCTGTCATGTAACGAACGGGAACATGGGCCATGCAATAATACAGCCCGACGAACTCCGCGAAATACGCTTAGCCGAGGCAAAAAAATCCGGCGCGCTTGCGGGAATGGAAGTCGTAACCTGCGATACAGGCGATTTGCTCGTGTATGATAATATAGAGCAGAGAGATAAGATCACAGAAATAATACGCGGCGCAAAGCCCGATGTTATAATCACCCACAGCCCAAATGATTATATGCCCGATCACGTCGCGGTAAATAAACTGGTATTCGACGCGTCGTTTGCGGCGAGCGTGCCGCATTACGGCATAGGACAAGCGGCTAAAATCACCCCGCTGTATTATATGGACACTTTGGCGGGCGTAAATTTTATGCCGACGGAATACGTAGATATATCAGACGAAATAGATATAAAGCTCGAAATGCTTGAATGTCATGTAAGCCAGATGAAATGGATGCGCGACCATGACGGCATAGATTTCGCAGAGTTTGTCAAAACATGCGCGAGATTCAGGGGACTGCAATGCGGGGCGCAATACGCGGAGGCATTCACGCAGTGTTACGCATGGCCTAAAATCACGGCGGCGAGATTACTGCCGTAAAACATAGAAATTTAATATATATTTTTTTGGAGGGGTAAGGCGATGAATTTCTTAAGTACAGTCAAGAATTCTTTATTGGAAAACTTTTATCCGAGCGGATGGGATATGGCTAAAATCGACGCCTGCTGCGAGAAAGGCGTATCGAGAGAAGATTTCTGGAATAAAGATTTTAATCCCGTAGAGTGCGAAAACATAAATGATTTCGGCGTCTTGATGGGGCATGAGATCGCGCTGCAAATAAAAAAATCAAGAGACAACGGGGAGAAGCTCGCAATCATAGTCCCGGTCGGTCCTATGGGGATGTATCAATGGACGGTATTTTTCCTGAAAGAATGGAATGTAAGCTGCTCGCATGTACATACTTTCAATATGGACGAATGGTCCGACGAAAACGGGAACACATTGCCGAGCGATAATCCGGCTTCGTTTGAATATTGCATGAAAGCGGCGTTTTTCGATAAACTCGGAAATCTTACAGTCCCCCCGGAACAACGGAATTTCGCTACAAAAGAAAATTTGCCGACATACACCGGGAAAATAGCGGATTTAAAAGCTTCGGGCGCGAAACTGATAGTAATATTCGGGATAGGCAGAGCGTTTCATATCGCATTCTGGGAACCGCATTTCGCGGCTGAATTTGATAGCGTTGACGAATGGAAAAAGCAGACCCACAGGCTGGGAGCGAAGCTTCACCCGCTGACAATAGAGCAAAACGCGATCACGAGCTTTAAAAGCAGGACTACACTCGTGCCGTGCACAGCGAACACGATAGGCCCGGGATTGTTTTTGCAGGCGGATTATATCATCGGCGGCGCGGACGGCGCTTTGGGACGCGGAATGGGCTGGCAGGGAATGAGTTTTCTCACCACGCTGCATCACGGCGAATCTATATGGATACCGTCGACTTTTATGCCAACGCTGCCAGGCAAGCTGTTTTATCTCAAAGAACTTGCCGGGCCGCTCAGAGCGGATGTGAATTAGCGGAATTGGAAAGGAACGGGTATAGTAATCTTAACGAAAGGAACGCGATTATAATATGAAAATAAAAATAATAACGCTTATATTGATGATTTTATGCGTGGGTGCCTGCGCTTCATGCGGGGAAAGCGGCGACGAACAGCCAAATACGCTTGTAAACGTGCCTGACAACGCCAACAACCAGGAAAATGCCGGCGGAGCCGAATCCGAAGAAGAGCAGGAACAGCGCATATTTTCAGACGCACCGGTCCAAGACCACGGCGGCGCGGAATACAGGATAATCGGCAGGCTGGCGGTCACGTCTAACCGTCACTGGGACGCGCGGGATTTATACGCCGAAGAAGAAAGCGGCGACATAATCGAAGACGCGGTGTTCAGGCGAAACAAAACAATCGAAGAAAAATTTAATATCAAAATAACAAGAATCGAAGCCGACCCTCCGACGTCGCTGGCGAGAAGAGCGATCCAGGCGGGTACAAATGATTATGATATTATTTATGACGCTATTGTCCAAACCAAGGATCTGATGACTGCCGGGCTCGGATTAGATTTGAAAAACGTGCCGCATATAGATTTGGGTAAGCCGTGGTACGACCAAAACGCGAACCGCCAGCTCTCTATCGGCAATAAATTATATACGACGTTTTCCGATTTTACTATTTTGGATAAAGACTGCACATGGGTATATTTATTCAACAAGCAGCTATTGGCGGACTTAGCGCTCGAAGACCCGTATCAGTTAGTGCGCGAAGGCAAATGGACGATAGACAAACTATACGATATGTGCAAAGACGCGTCCCGCGATTTGGACGGCGACGGTGTTATGGGCAACTGGGACCAGTACGGCTATATGGGCGAATCGTTTAACATGTACGTCGGGCTTGTCGCGGCGGACGTTGTGCTGTTCCCGAAAGACGCCGACGATTTGCCGAAGTTCAGCGGCATGAATGAACGCGTTTTTATAGCGTTTGAGAAGCTTCTCGGGGTCTTTGGCAACAAAGAAATATCGCTAAGAGCGGAGGATATAACGGGTTACGCGGGCGATATTTGGGTGGAAGTAATGGACGCGGGCTTTATGGAAGGACGCGTATTGTTCAACAACGCAGGAATGAACCGCGTCACGCTATTCAGGAGCATGGAAATAGACTTCGGCATATTGCCGTCGCCGAAATTAAACGAAGCTCAGGAAAATTATTACAACACAGTCACGCACCATTCCGCAACTTCGTTCGTGATTCCCGTAACGCTCGCCGGCGAAGACCTTGCGAGAGTGGGCGCAGTCACAGACGCGCTCGCGGCGGAATCAAGATATACGCTTATACCTGCATATTACGAAACGCAGCTCAAAACAAAACTGACGCGCGACGACGATTCCTCCGAAATGATGGACTTGATATTCGCGAACCGCCGGTTTGACCTGGGCTTGATTTTCGGATTCGGCGATATAGTCGGAATATTCGGGACCGCGATGACCCAAAACAACGCAAATATAGCGTCGCGGCTCGAAAGCGCCGAACCGCGAGCCGAAAGGGATATAGAAAAACTAATCGGGCAGATTATGGGCAGTGATTAAATGAAAGGCGGGAATTAATATGGATTACCGGGAAAACTATATACGGACGATAACTTTTAATAATCCTCAGTGGCTTGAATATCATATACACATCAATCCGGCAATGTGGGCTGTATATAAAAGCGAATTCGAAGATGTTGTATTGAAATATCCTAAAACTTTCAGAGATTATAAAAAAGGCAGCATTGATTACGATAATATGTCTTTTTCGACTGAAGTCCTTGACGATAATTTCGTAACCGATGTTTGGGGCTGTAAATGGCATTACCCGCTCCGTTACATGGACGGGGCGGTCATAGAACACCCTCTCAAAGACATATCAAAACTTGATTCGTTTGTTCCGCCGTTATCTCCCGTGCCGGAATTGAGCGAAGAAGAATGGAAAAAAGAAATAGCAGATGTAAAAGCGGCGAAAGAGCGCGGAGAGATCGTATCGGGCGGTACGGAACACGGGTTTTTGTTTCTGCGCCATACATATCTGCGCGGATTTGAAGACGCAATGCTTGATTATGCCGACGAAGACTCGCATGACAATCTGCGCCGCATATATGATATGATTATAGAATATAACATGAAACTTGTGGATTATCACATAAAACGCGGAAGCGACTATATGGAATTTGCCGAGGATCTGGGAACCCAGACGGGTACGATAATCAGCCCCGGAATATTCAGGAAATGGATAAAGCCGGCGTATGCGGCTCTTATGAAGCCCTGTAAAAAAGCGGGTATGTATATAGGGCTTCACAGCGACGGAAAAACCCTCGATATACTTGAAGACCAGATAGAAGCGGGCGTAGATGTAGTCAACCCGCAGGATATATGCAATGGGATAGACGAGCTTGCGCGGCGTATAAAAGGCAAGGCGTGTATTCGTCTTGATATAGACCGGCAGTATGTGATACCCTACGGCACGCCAAAAGATATAGACGATCTGATCCGCGAAGAAATCGAAAAACTCGGCTCCCCGCAAGGCGGATTGATGTTTGTATGCGGATTATATCCCCCTACTCCGATGAGAAACGTGGAAGCACTTGTAAAAGCTCTGGAAAAATATTCGACTATGTGGCTACCGGGAAAGGAATGACTATAAGCATGAAAAAACCAAATATACTTTTTATTACGACAGATCAACAACGGCGGGACACATTGGGCTGCTATGGGAATAGCCTCGTCAGCACGCCCAATATAGACAGCCTTGCCGCAAGCGGCGTTCTTTATGAACGCGCCTACTGCCAAAGCCCGATCTGCATACCGTCGAGAATAACTATGATAACCGGAAAAACAGCGCAGCATCATGGCGCAACCCTGCACAACACGGCGATACGCGAAAACGAACGGATAATAGGGCATGTGCTTCGGGAAAACGGGTATCGCACGCATTTCATAGGCAAACCCCATTTTTCATCGCAGCAGAACACAGGATGCCAAGAGAGCATCGCCGACTGGCGCGAAGGCAAACGGAAAGGCTGGAATGGACCATATGCCGGTTTTGAAACAACCGAAATAATACTGGGACACTCCAACCCGCTCCTCGCGCATTACGGGGACTGGCTGCGTGAGAATTACCCGCAGCATATCAAAAAATTTATTTGTGAAAACATGAAACCGATCGATGTAACGTGCGGACAGGGCGTATATAAAAACGATGTGCCGGAAGAAGCGTATTCTTCGACTTATGTCGGCGAAAGAACCTGCGCTTATATCAAAGAACGGGCTTTCGCCGGAGAACCGTTTTATTGTTTTGCGAGTTTTCCC
>WQXD01000169.1 GCA_009785015.1 Oscillospiraceae bacterium
CCGCCATGCCCTCTTTTTTCTCCGCCCTTTTGAACAGATTTCTGAACTGGGTCTCGTGCAGCCCGTAAATTCTCTTCGCCTTCTGTTTTTCCCTGAGCTGCGTCCCGTACTCTTTCGGCTTTTTCGCCGCCGCGCCGTGCTGGCCGGGGGCGGGCGATTTGGCTCTTCTGCCCACGGCGCATTTATCCGTGTAGCAGCGTATGCCTTTTAAAAACAATTTTTCGCCCTCTCTGCGGCAGAGCCTGCAAGCCGGGCCTATATATCTTGACATATTTTAATTATACCCTCCTATCTTTACTAAATCACCGATCACATACGCCTGCGCTTGGGCGGCCTGCACCCGTTGTGCGGTATCGGCGTGACGTCTTTGATCATTATTATTTCGAGTCCTGCGGACTGAAGCGAGCGTATGGCCGATTCTCTCCCCTGTCCCGGGCCTTTTACATACACTTCAACCGTTTTCAGACCGTGCTCCATCGCGGCCTTGGCGGCCGCTTCGGCGGCCTGCTGCGCGGCGAACGGAGTGGATTTTCTGGAGCCCTTGAAGCCCATTTCACCGCCCGAAGCCCACGAGAGCACATTTCCGGTCACGTCGCTTATCGTGACTATCGTATTGTTGAATGTAGACCTGATATGGGCCGCGCCTTTTTCTATGTTTTTGCGCTCGCGGCGCCTTTTGACCGGCGTCTTTTTAATCGTTTGTTTTGCCATCTTGTTTTTAATCACTCCCTTATTGTTATTAATGCGTTATTTCTTCTTATTGGCGATGGTCTTAGCCGGGCCTTTGCGCGTCCTGGCGTTGGTCTGCGTCCGCTGCCCCCTCACGGGAAGCCCCTTTCTGTGCCTTACCCCTCTGTAACAGCCTATCTCGACCATCCTTTTTATATCCATTGCGACATTTCTTCTCAAATCCCCTTCGACCGTGTAGTCGCTGTCGATGAGTTCCCTTATTTTCGCCACATCGTCCTCGGACAGGTCCTTGACCCTCGTGTCCGGGCTTATCCCCGTGGCGGCCAGAATTTTATTTGAGCTCGTGCGGCCTATCCCGAAAATATATGTCAGCCCGATTTCGACTCTTTTTTCCCGCGGTATATCGACACCTGCAATACGCGCCATATGATTTTACCCCTTTCTTGTATAATATTTATTTTCCGCAATGCTTGCACACTTTGAGGTTCGCGTCCCCGTCCACTTTCGTCCAGAGAAGTTTTACCCCCGTCCTTTTGCACACCGGACAAGTCCCCCTCCAATTGGGGGTGGATTTTATCGCGTTCCCGCGCTTTGTTTTTGTCGCCATATAATCTTTCTCCCTTTTTTATTTACTGCGGGTTGGGTTGGATCCGCCCCTTGTACCCTGTCTCTGCTTATGTTTCGGATTTTCGCAGATGACCATCACTTTGTTGTGTCTTTTTATTATTTTGCACTTTTCGCATATCGGCTTGACCGACGGTCTCACTTTCATTTAAATCATCCACTCGCTTTCTTTTTGTTTGTTATTTTGCCCTCCAGGTTATCCTGCCTCTGTCCAAATCGTAAACCGAAACTTCGATTGTAACTTTGTCTCCCGGCAGAATCTTTATGTAGTTCATTCGCAGTTTACCGGATATATGCGCCGTGACTGTGTGGTCGTTGGGCAGTTTCACCTTAAACACCGCGTTGGGCAGCGCCTCCGTTACGACCCCTTCGAATTCTATGACATCATCTTTTGGCAGAATAATTCCTCCTCTTTTTATTTGTTACTCGTTTTCACGCCGGCCAATATTTTCCTCACAACCGCGTCAGCCGGCGAAAATTCGCCTTCGGAATTTTTTATGAACTTTATGTGCTTTATTTTTTTCTTTTTGGGCGAAGCGGTTTTTCTCGATTTTCCGTCGGAGAGATACACATGGTTTTGATCCGCCATCCCCACAACCGCAAACAGCCTTTTTTTGTCCCTGCCCGCAAGCGAGAGCACAATGTCCCCCACTTTGTAGCAATACATGGTTTCCCTCCCGTTTTACGGCGCGACCGTGAGTATTTCGCAGCCGTTTTTTTTGACTAAGACGGTGTTTTCGTAATGAGCCGACAGGGAGCCGTCTTTGGTTTTGACGGTCCAGTCGTCGCCTTGCACCTGTACTTCAAATCCCCCCGCGTTGACCATGGGTTCGACCGCTATCACCATATTTTCGAGGATACGCGGTCCCTTTCCCCTGCCGGGCTCCACATAATGGGGTACATCCGGCTTTTCATGGAGTTGTCTGCCCAATGCGTGGCCTATATATTCCCTCACAATCGAAAAACCGTTGGACTCCACATATTTCTGGACCGCCGCCCCTATGTCGCCTATGCGGTACCCCACGCACGCGAATTTGATCCCCTCGTAAAAGCCCTGCCTGGCAGTCTCCATCAGCTTTTTTATTTTCGGGTCCATGCCCTCAGCTGCCCCGCAGTAAAAAGTGTCGGCGCAGTCCCCGTGATATCCGCCGAACTTCGCGCCGACGTCTATCTTGACTATATCCCCGTCTTTTAATACGATGTCTTCCCTTGGTATCCCGTGGATCACTTCGTCGTTGAGGCTTATGCAGGCGTTTGCGGGATATTTTCTGCCGTCTCCGGGGTCGTAGTTGTAAAATGACGGGACGGCGCCGTGGCTTTCGATATATTTTTTTATTTGCAGATCGAGTTTTTTGGTCGATATTCCGGGCTTTATCAGCTCACCGGCACAAGAAAGGGCCCCTGCGGCGATTTTCGCCGCTTTCCGCATTATTTCGATTTCTCTTTCGGATTTTATATTTATCATATCATATCCGCGCGTCAAAATTACAAATGATTTCGAAGGTCAGCCTTGTGGTGTCGGCGACTTCTTTTTGCCCTATGACCGTCTTGAGCATTCCCCTGCTGCCGTAAAATTCTTTCAGCGGCTCGGTCTCCCTGTGATAGGTTTCCAATCTGTTTAAAACAACTTCGGGCCTGTCGTCGTCCCTTATGATCAACCTGGCTTCGCACCTCCCGCATATATCGCCATGGTGCGAGGGCTTATATATCACATGGTAAGAAGCCCCGCAGGCGGGGCAAATCCTCCTGCCGCTCATCCGTTCGATGATTTCCTCGTCGGGCACCTCTATATTTATGACCAAATCGACGCCCACGCCCAGCTCTTCGAGATACGCGGCCTGCAAAACGGTTCTGGGAAATCCGTCGAGTACAAACCCATTTGCGCAGTCCGGATCCGCCAACCTGTCTTTCAATATGCCGATGACCAACCCGTCGGGCACAAGGCCGCCCTTATCCATATATTCCTTGGCCTTTTTGCCCTCAGCCGTTCTTTTCGCGATCGCCTCGCGCAGTATGGCTCCGGTCGAAATCTGGGGTATATTCAATTTTTCGCAGGCATTTTCAGCCTGTGTGCCTTTTCCGGCTCCCGGAGCCCCCAAAAAAATAATATTCATATTTTACTCCAAAAACCCCTTGTAATGCCTCATGGTCATCTGGGCTTCTATTTCCCTTGTGGTCTCGAGCGCGACGCCCACCACGATCAGAAGCGAAGTGCCCCCGAAGGCGATCGACCTGAAATAGCTCAGGTTGAACGCCGACGCGATCGCGTTTACAATCAGCGGGAAAACCGCGACTACGCCCAAAAACAGGCCGCCGATCAGAACCACTCTGTTTAGTATCTTGGTTATGAATTCCGTCGTGGGTTTTCCGGGACGGATGCCGGGGACAAACCCGCCGTTTTTCATCAGGTTGTTTGAAACCTCCAGGGGGTTGAACGAAATCGCGATATAGAAATACGAGAAAGCCAGAATCAGCGCGAATTCCAAAACTATATATATGACGCTGTGCGTCCCGAGCAGGTTGTACAAAAAGTATAACGTCGGCTGGTCGGCCTGAACGGGCGCCCCGAGCCGGTTTTGATTCAAAAAGCTTATGACAGTGATCGGTATCGAAACCATCGAGGAGGCGAAAATGATCGGCATGACGCCCGACATATTGACTTTCATGGGCAAATAGGTGTTCTGTCCCCCGTACATTTTTCTCCCGACCACCCTCTTTGAGTACTGCACCGGAATCCTTCTCTCCGCGTTTGACATGTATACGACGAAGGCGACTATGACAAGCGCCGCCGCTACGATGAGCAGCGACTGTCCCAATTCCCACAGCACCGCTCCCGCCGTGCCCGTCGGGCTGGCGACGATGTCTATGATGTCCCGTATTTTATCCAATACCACGCTGGGTATCCTCGACACGATATTGGCGAACAGTATCATGGAAATGCCGTTGCCTATGCCGTTTTCGTTTATTTTTTCGCCGAGCCACATGATCAGCGCCGAACCCGCGCTGTAACACGCCACAATGATGACCCCCGCGTAAAAAGAAGTGTTGTTCACGATTCCGTAGGTGTACCGGCAGGTCATATAGTATCCGTAACCGGTGACAAGCCCCAGGGCGACTGTGACATATCTTGTGATCTGGGTTATCTTTTTTTTGCCGTCGTCGCCGCTCTTCTGCAGCTTCTCAAGGGCGGGGATGGCTATGGTCAAAAGCTGCATGACAATCGAGCTGGTGATGTACGGGGAGATCGACAGCGCGAACAGGGTGGCCTTGGAAAACGCGTCCCCGGATAAAATATTCAGGTATCCGAAAATCGTGTCGCCCTGGCTTGAGAACAGTTCCTGCATCCTCGCCGAATCGATGAAGGGCAGCGGTATGGAAGCGCCCAGCCTGTACAATATCATTATGAGCAGCGTGAACAGGAGTTTTGCCCTGAGCTCGGGTATTTTAAAGGCGTTTCTGAACGTTGCGAGCATGCCGGACATTTCAGATCACCTCCGCCTTTCCCCCGATGGATTCTATTTTGTTTTTCGCGTTTTCCGAAAACAAGTCGGCCTTGACCGTGAGTTTTTTCGTAAGCTCGCCCTCGGCCAAAATTTTCAGCCCGTCGAGACTGTTTTTGATCAAGCGCGCTTCGAGCAGTTTTTCAAGCGTCACTTCGTCGCCCTCGGCGAAATTGTTTTCAAGCGTTTTGAGATTGACTATCGCGTACTCTTTTTTAAAGATAAAATTCTTGAACCCGCGTTTGGGCAGCCTCATGTACAATGGGAGCTGTCCTCCTTCAAAACCCGGCCTGACGCCTCCGCCCGAACGGGCATTCTGGCCTTTGTGGCCCTTGCCGGCGGTTTTTCCGTTGCCTGAACCGGTCCCTCTGCCTTTTCTGAATCTTTCTTTTACAGAACCGGGCGCAGGCGATAATTCATGGAGCTTCATATCTTTCCTCCTTATTTCAATCTTATTTCAATTGGTAATTGGTGTCAGGTCGCGGACGCCTTTGCGTCCGCATTTGTCACGCAGACCATATGCGCGATAATTTTGAGTTTCCCGTCCAAAACCGCGCCTTCTTCGTGGGACGATTCGTCCCCGATTTTTTTCAGTCCCAAAGAAGCCGCGGTTTTTATCTGTTTGTCGCTTCTCCCTATGAGGCTCTTTACAAGTTTTATGTTGATTTTATCCATTTTAACCCCTCACTACACAAATCTCATATATCCGAAACCGCTTTACCCCTCATCTTCGCGACTTCGTCGGCCGTGCGCAGGGCGCGCAGGCCTTCGAAAGTGGCTTTCACGACGTTTGTGGGGTTGTTCGACCTCAGACATTTTGTTCTTATATCCCTCACCCCCGCCATGTCCAAAACGGCCCTGACCGCTCCTCCGGCGATGACTCCGGTTCCTTCGGCTGCCGGTTTCAGCAAAACCTTCCCCGCTCCGAATTCCCCGACGATCTCATGGGGTATAGTCGTCCCTCTAAGGGATACTTTTATCACATTTTTTCTCGCGTCTTCGATCGCTTTTCTTATGGCGTCGGGGATTTCGGCCGCTTTTCCAAGCCCGTATCCCACATGCCCGTTTTCGTCCCCGACCACCATGAGCGCGGTAAACCTTCTTATACGTCCGCCCTTCACGGTTTTCGATACGCTTTTTGTCGCCACGAGACGCTCTTTTATATCGAGTACCGCAACATCTATCCTATCTTCCATGTTTGCTCCCTTTCATAAAAATCTTTGTCGTTTAAAATTCCAATCCGCCTTCGCGCGCCCCTTCGGCGAGCTCTCTCACCCTTCCGTGATACTGGTAGCCGCCCCTGTCAAAAACCACCGTCTTTATATCCGCCTCCGCGGCTTTTTTCGCGAGAGCCAGTCCGACTTTTTTCGCGCTCTCCCGCTTTGAGCCGCCCGCTTCGAACCCTTTTTCCAGACTTGAAGCCGCGGCAAGCGTTTTGCCGCTCACGTCGTCTATTATCTGGGCATATATGTTCGCATTTGAGCGAAACACGCAAAGCCTCGGGACCTCCGGGGTTCCGGAAAGCTTGTTTCTGATTTTGGCGTGGCGTTTCTTTCTCGCCTCGTTTGAAGAAATTTTGATAATCATAATTCTTTAGCTCTTTACTTTCCTTTCAAATTACTTTTTGCCCGTTTTGCCCGCCTTGCGCCTTATCCTCTCGTTTGCGTACTTGAGTCCGCTGCCGTTGGGGTATGGGTTTTTTTTCAAAAGCCTGAGGTTTCTTATCTCGGCTGCGATTTGGCCGACTCTCTGCTTGTCCGCTCCGGATATCACCAATTTGGTGGGGGACGGCGCGTCGATGGCTATTCCGGGTTCCTCTTCCAATGTTATGGGATGCGAATAACCGATGTTTAAAGTCATTGTCTTTCCCTGTTTTTGCGCCCTGTAACCCACGCCTACTATATCCAGCTCTTTTGAATATCCGCTCGTGACGCCGGTCACCATGTTGTTGATCAGCGACCTCGTAAGCCCGTGGAGCGCCCGCTGCTGCGCCTCGTCCGAAGCGCGTTCCACCAAAATTTTTCCGCCCTCGATTTTCAACGCCATGTCCTTATGCATCACCTGATTCAGCGTGCCCTTGGGCCCTTTGACCGTCACGCTGCTGCCGCCATCAAGATTTTCAATTTTAACGTCCACGCCCGCCGGTATGATCACGGGCATTCTCCCGATTCTCGACATATTTTTCCTCCAGTTTCAATATTTTGATATTTTTTTATACTTGTGTTTCGGTATTTCGGCTTACCATACAAACGCGAGTATTTCGCCGCCCACGTTTTCTTTTTTCGCGTTTTTGCCCGTCATGATACCTTTGGACGTCGAAACTATGGCGATGCCAAGGCCCCTTAGTACCGAAGGCATTTCCTCGCATGTGGAATATTTTCTCAGCCCGGGTTTCGATACCCTGCGTATCCCCTGAATGATTTTTTTCTTTCCGGGCCCGTATTTCAAAACTATTCTAATTATGCCCTGCTTTCCGTCCTCTATTATCTGATAACTCTTTATATATCCCTCATCAACCAAAATATCGGCGATCGCTTTTTTTATTTTGGAGGCGGGCACGTCCACCGATTCATGCCTTGCCGTGTTCGCGTTTCGTATCCGGGTCAGCATGTCCGCGATTGCGTCTGTTATCTGCATAATCTATCCTCCCTTTGCTTTATATATTTCAATCCGCTTTATCATTGCGACAAAGCCAATAAATACTGCGCCTTGTTTCCCTTTTTTTACCAGCTCGCCTTTCTCAGCCCCGGTATATATCCCTTATACGCCAGTTCCCTGAAGCAGATACGGCACACCGAGTATTTTCTCAGATAAGCGTGGGGCCTGCCGCATATTTTGCAGCGGTTGTACTCCCTCGTCGAAAATTTCTGCGGTTTCTGCTGTTTTAAAATCATCGATTTTTTTGCCAAGCCAACTCCTCCTGTCTTGTAATTTTTTTATTTGTTTTATTTTTTTATTCCTTTGAGAACGGGGCGCCGAACGCGGACAGAAGTTCCCTGGCCTCTTCGTCCGTTTTCGCATTTGTCACGATGACGACGTCCATTCCCCTGATTTTGTCTATCTTATCGTATTCTATCTCGGGGAATATGAGCTGTTCTTTTATGCCGAGGGCATAATTTCCCCTGCCGTCGAAAGCGTTCGGGCTCACGCCCTTGAAATCGCGCACGCGGGGAAGCGCCAGATTGAACAGCCTGTCCAGAAATTCATACATGCGATCGCCGCGGAGCGTCGTTTTC
>WQXD01000170.1 GCA_009785015.1 Oscillospiraceae bacterium
GGTGCGAGTGTACCGGGCCGGAGGTAAGGAAATAGAGATAAATGATCATTATTACATAATGGACACCAAGATAAGTATGGATCAATTCAAAAAAGTGACGCGTAGCCATTGGAGCATAGAGTGCGGGCTGCACTGGAGATTGGACGTGATCATGAACGAGGACAGGTCACGGAACAGGAATGGCCATTCGGTGAGCAATCTGTCGATCGTGCGAAAGATAGTATTCAACATGGTGAGGTTAGACAAGACGATGGGAGAGCTAACGTTCAAGAAGAAGCTAACGCGGTACAGGGTCGATGCGGCCAACGCCGAAAATCTCATCTTTTCCGTTTTCCCTACCGTCCGTTCTTGATTCTTTTTTTAAGCGATTACCATAGCCGGGTTATGGTTTGCGTTATATATTTTACAGTATAGAAAAAATTGACAGCACTATTTATAAAGCGTTATTTTCGTATATTGACGCAAACGAAAGTTTGTTATCGTTCGATACAAACGGAGAGCGGCTGTTTCCTCCCGAATATATAAAAGAGCTGGAAAAGCGAGCGGGACGGCTTGAACTACCGGAATCCGCGGAGAAAAGAGAAGAGGCCATAGAAGAATTTAAGGAAGAAATAATGCAAAACCCCGAAAAATACGAGAGTACGGAAGTATATTTGGAAGTCGGCGACGATTATATTCATTTATTGAGCGCAAAAAATATTAAATACGCGAAATAAGAATTTTAAATGCAAAGTAAAGTTTACATTAAGCGGGAAAGGAAAAAATATATTATAAAAATTAATAAAAAAAGAATTATAGTCATTTTTATTATTGTTTTAGTCTTTGGCATAGCATTTATCCAAATTTTAAGGGCTGTTACACTTCACAAATCAACCGAGTTTTTCTTCGGCGTCGAAAGAAGCGAGTTGCATATGGGCGGCGTTAAATATATTCCTGTTGGCGGAATATATACAAGCGGCAAAAATATTACATGGACTGATGGTTTTACCATTAATTCTTTGAAAGACGATCCCTCAAAAACTTTTGTTTGTGTGACTTCTTTTTTAGATTCCATTGGCTTATTTGTTCGCGAAGATTATATCATTCCACTGGAAGGAAAAGTTACAGCGGTATGCTGGGAAGTATATACCAATACTAAAAAAATAAAAGATTTGGAGTTTTGCCAGGCAATAAGTGACCTTTATAACTATAACGGAGAGGTTTTTGAATATGAATTCGGAGTGCCGCATGGAGATGATCTTAATAAGTACATGAAGGACTTATATATTGCTTATGAGGATTGTCCTGTTGCAACTATCCAAGTAGGCTCAATAGGTAAAATTAACAATCAATTGGTTTTTGCCAAGCGATTATCTTTATCACCGGAATACGACGAAGCAAGCAACTCATTCAGATATTTATACTCTTGCAGGATAATACCTTTAGATTATTTGCCAATAGTGCAAAAATATGAACAAATGTTGGATTTATCAGACTTGAAAAATTAAAATTTACTGTTCGACTGCTTTTTTTTATAATAATTTGACGCCGAAAGAAATGGAGAAAATATTTATGGATTACAACTTTTGTTTGACAAAAAATCATTTGTTCAATTTCAGTAAATTAATTTTGCGGAGAAATTGATTATAAAAAAATCTTTACCTTGATTTTATTGTTTTTTTGTGTTAATATTTGTATATAATTTACCTGAAATCCGGAGACAATGAATAAAATGATTTATGAGTTTACAGAAAAACAAAAAAATAAGGAGGAAAAAAGTGAGCGATAAAGAAAAATATGTATTTGAGGCTATCTTTTCAAGGCGGAGCGTCCGCGGATTTATCGAAGATAAACCGGTCGAAAAAGCAAAAATAACAAAACTGCTTGAGGCGGCGATGGCGGCGCCGTCCGCCTGCAATACGCAGCCATGGGAGTTTATCGTGGTTACCCAAAAAGACAAAATGGCGCGCCTGCGAAACGCTTTGGGCGAGGAAAACAGATATAACGCCCCGATGGCGATTATCACCTGCGCCAACGCGGGATATATACCGTGGGAGGGCAGCGGCTGGATGATCGACTGCAGCGCGGCTGTTCAAAATATGCTGATAGCCGCAACGGCGCTGGGGCTGGGTTCCCTGTGGATCGGCTGGAACCACGAGGATATACTGCGCGAAGCATTTGAAATACCCGAACACATAAAGGTGTTGAACATCACATATTTCGGCTATACGGACAAAATCATAGAATCGGGCACCAGATATGCCGAGGACGCCGTATTTTGGGAAAAGTATGATCCGGCGCGCGCAAGGCCGGCCAAAAAGGTTGTGGAATACGGGCCGGTCAAGATAAACGATTTATCCGTCAAGGCCCCGACAGTATGATTTTCAAGTTTCAAGGAAAACCAAATCGCTGACGACTTCGTCCCAGGAATCATATGAGGCATTCATCACTATCGGAATATTTTTCTCGCACGCAATATCAAAACATGATTTTAATTCATCTTTGACGGCGGAATTGTATACAGGTTTGTTTACCGGGTAATACTGTCCGAATTTATCAGACATCGCGGAACTTAACATCACTGACGAAGCAAAAGGCAAATCTTTTTTGTAATCATATCCCTCAACCTGCGCAAACGCTGTATTTACGGCATAATGATCCGCGATTGTTTTTATTTCGCCGGCATTATATATTGCGTCGTGCCTGTTTTGCAGATACATCGTCATGCCGCGTTCACTGCATATCCGTTCAATTTGTTTAAATGATTGTTTTATTCCGGCTTTTGCCTGTTCATGCGTGTATTCGTTTTCGGCGTTTCGCTGCGAAGTGACAAAGATTGCTTCCGCTGAGTATAATTGGGCTTTGTCGAGTACCGAAGTTATTCTGTTTATCGATTCTTCGGCGCGCTCGGGTATATTTCCGATTAGCGAAAAGTCGGGGAAATGGTTTATCATACCCGTGAAATCTATCATGAGCCTTACTTTTTGAAGTTTTACATAATGCGCTTCTTTTTCCGCCGCGGATTTGTCCAATCTTTCGAAATATCCGGACCCGACCATGATTCCCTTGAAATGATGGGAAAAAGTCGGGTGATTCAAAAGATAATCTTTTATTGACGGAGAAGGTTCTATTTTTAAAAACAAAGTTTTTTCTTGTTTTACAGGCAGACTTTCGGGGTAAATATTCAGCGGTTTTTCTGTTACGGTTACGCGCCGGATTTGGCAATCGCCGGGTTTTATGATATATTTTCCCGATTCATTCCCGGTAATATTGTCATCTTCCCTCAGAAGCGGCAAATATTCTTCGCAATCGTTGACGCCGCCCGGAATATCAAGCGTTTCGGCGTTTATTATCGTTCCGTTATGGCAGATAATATCAAAATGTTCTTCGCAGAAACGGCTGTTTGCCACATAAAGAGTATATTCGTTTTGGCCGTTTTCGCCTGCTTTGAAAATATTGACGCAGTAACGCAGATTTTTATTATTCACGCTGATAAGGCGTAAATTATTGAATTCGTTTTCGAATAATTTTTCAACGTCGGGGGTGAACGAATAAGGCTGCGCGACGAGTGAATTGATTTTGTTTTCCTTACTGTACGTTTGTTTGCCGTCAAACGCAAGCCCATTATCGGGGTTATTCACAATAATTACGGCTCCGTTTTGATAATTAATTTGCGTTATATTTTTATCTTTGCAATCGTTCATTCCGAAAAAGTCCGGATATTCCCCGTCATATTTCGCAAGCTCGGCATATTTACATACAGTTTCGGCAAATGCGATTACTCTGCCGCCGCTGCGAACATATTCTTTGAGTTTCAAATACAGTTCCAGCGTAAGTTCGACGGCGCTGAGAATTACCGCGACGGCGTAACGGTTTAATATTTCGCCGCGTATATCGCTCAAAAGCACATCGGCTATTTCGCCGAACGGCGCAGGCGGATCGAATCCCCGTTCGTCGCGGTAAAAACCGGCGTTTTCATACCCGGGATACAACATGGACAACAAAGCGTGAAGCTGATAATCGCCGTCATTATACGGTAAATTTCCCCATACCCTGTATATTTCGCCCGCGTATAAATGACGGGGCGGAACCCAGCCCGAGAAGAAGTCCGCGATAATGACAAGCGGAACGTACATCACGCCGGGGTCGGGGTAACGCTCGACAAATTTTAAGCAGTCCCTCTGTATGCCGCCCACCGGGGTGAGCACGTTGCGTTTTCCGCCGATAATATAACTGTTTTCGTCGTTTTCACCGTTTCCTGTATCCCCGGATGTAAGCCAGCTGTTTTCAAAACCGAGAATGTCGCAGTTATACATATATTGATTATATATAAGCCGTTTTAAAAGTCCCAGGCTCGTTCCCGCAAAACGACCCATTTCATACCCGCCCGACGTGTCGGCTTCTTTTGAGTCTATGCAGTAATCTTTGTATCCCCAGCGGTTCCATACGGAGGCGTTCCCGTACCAGAGAAGACCGTATTGTTTGCCCGCGCCGCGTATGAAGGAAAACCACATGGGGCTCGACGGCAGAGCCTGTCCGGTTTCAGCCCCGAGCATGATAGAATTGCCTTCTTTGGCGAAATAGTGGAGAAAAGTAAGTGAAGCCAGCGTGACGGTATGGTTCAGCATGGCGTCGAATAATTTTTCAAAATATTTTTGAAAATTTTTATACTGCGTCCGGCGGCAGTCGGCAAGCGGAGCGGACTGGCGGGCGTAACCGCTGTAACGTCCGTCCTGCTCCCCGTTGTCGTATCCGAGAAAACGGTCGCCGAGCTTTTCGCGCATAATTTTATCAGCTTCGGAAGGAATGGCATATTCGCCCCAAATCGAGCCGCCGGAGGGTTTTGAGCCGGGGACATAACCCCAGAAATCGAAAAGATAAAGTCCCTCGCGCTCGCAAAGTTCGACCAATTCGTCGAAATTTTCGGCGAAAAGAGTGGGATACACGGGCCATAATACTTTGCCGAGCTTGAAATGCCGGACATACATATCAACCGTTTCTTCCATGTTGACAATTCTTGTCATGTTATTGTTTTGCGTAATAGCTGCGTCCTGCCCGCAGGACGGCAAATTTTGAATATTTTCCGACTGGAAACCGCGCAGCGACGTGAATTGTATGCGGTTTTCAAGCGCTTTTCTCGTTACTGCGGGCGCGGTTCTTTGATTATATTCGGGATATTCTTCGGGATTTATTTTGTATATATAAATTCTGTTGCTCATACAATCAGCTCCTTTACTATCTGTCTCTTTTTGACAAAAATTTCACTTTATCAAACTGAGGTTTACATAAAAATGCAATCGTCCGTGTTTGTTTTTATCATAATTTCGTATGCCGGCATAAATTGAAAATCACCTCAATCTCAAGCCGATTTTCGAATAGCCGGCGGCGGCCGATTCGGCGCGTTCGTCAACCGACATGGGGATCGCGTCATAAATGGACAGAGCCATATCGTAATACCGTTTGCGGATTTTCTCTCTTTTTGTATCTGCGATTTCTCCCGTCATTTCCAAAAAATTCCGGGCGTGCCAGAGCAAATCTTTGCGGTATGTTTCAGCGCCGGGGAATAACGGCAGTTCACATTTTGCGCCTCTGCATGTTTCCAAACGGTTTATCAGCTCTTTAAAATTCGCCTGCAATTCATTTTTTGTATATATGCGGCGCGGATAATGCCCCCATCCCGGCACGATTTCAAACGATTCCATCAATGGCCCGATTGCCGGGTCGCCAAATACAAGCCCGGTAAATTCCGAGCTGAGTTTTTCGGGCGTTTGCGTGGGATCTATGAATAACTGCGCTCCGGCGTACATGGCAAGCATATTCAATTTCGGCGTCATCGTGTAGCTTATACCGCCGAAATACGGGACGTCTGTTTCCATCAACCGTTTTTGCTGCATTCTCGGCAGCCGCCAGTGGGGATAATTGATCAGCTCTCCCTCCGCAAGCGAATAGTCCCAGCTTGTCACCCTGTTTGTCTGCGCGGCTTTGCAGATCCATTCACGGCCGTCATATCCGCCGCCAGGTTCGCTGTCCGGATTAAATCCGAGGTTGATCGCAAACATCGTATCTTTTTTAAACGCCGGCAAATATTTTATCAAATCTTCCATAGAGCGTTTGGCGCGTTCGGGGCTCCCCCTCCAGATGGCCGGAAGCTCACCGGGTTTTCTGTTTCTCTCGAATTTGGTCATCATGGCAAAACTGCCGTCCCAATCCGGTATCTCCGCCATATCTTCACCCCAGCCGGTGAACGGCGTTCCCCATGTGCCCACTTCGACGACGGTATCGGGCGAATTTTTCTTTATCAGTCCGGACAGCTCAACGCACAACTCAATATAAGTGACATGATTGCAGCCGTTGCGGTTGCAGCCTCCGGGGTCGCCCGGGAAAATTGTGAATATATCCGCTCCGGCGAGTTTTTTGGAGTAGAAATCCCAAAATTCGATGATCTTTGCCCTGTCATCCGGGATATTGGGGCAGGCTAAATACCACTGCGCGCCAATTGTGTTGACGGTGATCAACGGGTTGAACTTGATACCGACGTCCCTCGCCGTTTTCATCAGCTTGCAAATTGAATCTACGGCGTTGTCGCGGGCCGGCCCGGGCTCATAAAGCGTCGGCGGGATCCAAAATTGAAAATTATTGTACCCGAATTCTTTGATTTGGACAAAGAACGAATTCCAGTCATCATCGCTCCATTTTCCCGGGGCATTGTGATAGATAAAATTTACATTCCAGTAATTCTGCAGATGCTCCGCAAAATTGACATAACAGGTCCTGTGTTCAAACGCCGGATTTTTAATCATTTTTCTTTCTCCTTCTTTCAATAAAAAACACAAAGCCAAACACACGGCGGGTCGCCCGACGTATAACTGACCTTATGGCGTTCATGCGGCTTAATCAAAAGCGTATCGCCTTTCGCCAATTCAATGCGCTTGCCGCTCTCAAATTCCACAACCGCGTTGCCCTCTAAAAGCGCTGTGAATTCCGTTTGGGCCTGGTCGTACCAATCGGCGGAAACTTGTCCCGTGCTTATAATCCGCTCAATGCGGAGTTTGGAAGTCTCGGCCAACACCGTTATTAATTCTTCCGTCAGGGGAAGTTGAGGCAAATCAAATATGTTCAGTTTCACAAGAAATTCCCTTTCAAAAATCGCAGAAAACAAAAATACCTGATATTATAATAGCATACTCATTTTAAAATTTCAACCGTGAAATTATATAAAATTGATTTTTTTGGATTTTCCGTGGGTGTAAATTAAATATTCATAATTTTGCGATATACTTATTTTCTATTAATGGTAATTGAACAGGGACGGGAAGATTGCGAAAAAACGTTTTAACGTATTAATTTTTATATTAGTGTCTATTGATCAAATAGTCAAAATTGTCATATCAAAACTATTTTTTGAACCCCATGTTCATATTGATTTTATTGATAATATTTTATATTTTTGTCCAATGCAAAATACTGACGGAGTTAATATTGTCGTCAGAAGGATAGCAACTTCATTATTTAAAATCGATACAGCAAATCCTCCCTTTGTATTACGAATTGCGCTTCCTTTATTGGCTTTAGGAATAATTTTATTCGTTTCTTTATACTTCGCCTATTTATCAAAAAAATATCACAGTTTTATATATTATTCTTTAATTTTTGTCATTTCAGGAATTATTTGCAGACTGATAGACGATATATTTTGGGGCGGAAGTATAGATTATATCGGATTATTTAATTGGTTCGTATTCGATTTTAAAGATGCGTATATAACAACGTGGCAAATATTTATGTTATTAATCGTAGTACGTTATCTGCGGGATTATTATAAATTGGACAAAAAGGAACGCAAACAACAAAGTAAAGGATTTTTCAACTGGTTGAAAAAAGGTTGTCGGTTAAATCAATGTCGCGAATAAACGATTTCGTTACTTTGATGCGAAAAACCTATCGCAATTTTATATATTGCGATAAATTTTAGTTAC
>WQXD01000171.1 GCA_009785015.1 Oscillospiraceae bacterium
AAGCCGGCGGGCAGACTTACCGGGATATTTACGTGGGGGACGTCTGGATATTGGGCGGCCAGTCGAATATGGAAGGGGTAGGCTGGCTCACGGCTGAAGACGAACAGTTTGCCAAATGCCCCGATTCGGACGTCCGCGCGCTGTACATGGACGACACCTGGGGTCCCGCGTGCCACCCGCTGCATAATCTGGGCATAGCAGTCGACGGAGTGCACGCCGCACTGGGCGCCGGTCCCCGGCCCATGTTCAACAGCGCCGGGCCCGGGCTGGAATTTGCCCTGAAGATGAAAGCTCTCACGGGCGTACCCCAGGGGGTGCTGTGCTGCGCCCACGGCGGTACTTCGATGGAGCAGTGGTCGCCCGCAAAAAAAACGCTGGGCGGAAGCGGAAGCCTGTACGGCGCGATGCTGCGGCGTTTTTTGGATAACGGCGCCCATGTGCGCGGGATGTTCTGGTATCAGGGCTGTTCCGACGCGGGTCTGCCGATGTGCGATCTTTTTTTGGAAAGGATGAAAGAGTTCGTCTTTGAGTGCCGAAGTGATTTCGGAAAACAGCTGCCGTTCGTCCAGGCCCAGATAGGGCGGCGCTATGTCGATTTGGCCGACAAGGACTCCCCCATGCCCGATTGCTGGACTGCCGTACGGGAACACCAGCGCGTACTGCACACCATGATACCCGATCTGTACACCGTGTCCGCCGTAGACAAGGATTTGGACGATTTGATCCATTTGAGCAGCCCCGCGCAAAAAAAGCTCGGCGCGGAAGCGGCCGAGGCCATGTACTGCCTGTTATACAAAACAGACGAAAAGGGTTGCCTGCCCCCTCCGGTATTTGCCGGGCTACGCGTATGCGAATGCGAAAAAACCGGGCTGGCAAACGTGGAGCTGCGCTGCATCAACCTTCACGGCGGATTGGTTTCAAAAAGCCGCCCGGCGGGCTTTATGATAACGCAGCCAAGCGGGGCGCCTTTTGCCCAGTATATATTCGACACGCGCCTATCAGGCGATACAATTCTGCTCCGCACGATGGTCACCCCGCAGGCAATCGCCGGATGCAGGCTGTATTACGCCTACGGAATAGACCCGTACTGCAATATAACCGACATGGCGGAGCGCGCCATACCGGCTATGGGCCCCGTGTATTTATAGATCTCTTTTTCGCGCGTTCACAGTTATTTTACAATAATAAAAAAAATTTATACTTGACTTATAGCTGAAAAAGTGGTAAATTTTATAGTATAATTAGCACTCTTGTGTGCTTAGTGCTAACGGGAGGTGAAATTTATGGAATTGACCGAGCGAAAAAAACAGATATTAAAAGCCGTAGTGGACACATATATCGAAAAATGCGAACCGGTCGGTTCAAAATATTTGGTCGATTATTACAATTTGGATTTATCGCCCGCCACAATAAGAAACACAATGAATGAGCTCGAGCACCTCGGCCTTTTGGAACAGCCGTATACCTCCGCGGGGCGGATCCCGTCGAGTTTGGGATACAGGGTCTATGTAGACAGCCTGATGCAGAGCTACCGCCTCACCTCGAAAGAGATAAGGGAAATAAACGAAAACCTGAATATCAAGATTTCGCGGCTCGACAAAATAATCGAGCAGGCGGGCAAGCTGATTTCGGCGCTCACGTCTCTCATGTCCGTTTCGATGACACCGAAATCCGCTTCGGTCGGCATAGTAAAAATCGATATAGTATATTTCGATTTCAACAATTTTTTACTTGTGATCCTGACTTCGGTGAATATCGTGAAAACGAAACACATATACAGCAAAAACGATATCACATCCGACATTCTCGAACATCTAAAAAAAGTGCTCAACGGCAATCTCGCCGGCAAGGACATAAACACGGTTTCCCTGCCCCTCATTTTGAACATGGAGACCATGATGGGCAGTTATGCAAATATCGTCTCCCCCATTTTAAAATTGATATACGAGGCGATAAGCGAGCTCAACGAGGCCAAAATATATATCGACGGAGCGGCGAACCTGTTCAACATGCCCGAGTACCACGATGTCGAGAAAGTAAAAAACATAGTAAACCTCATCGACAACAAAGAAGCGCTGCTGCATATTTTTTCACAGTCGGCGGAAGACAAGCTCTCCGTATATATCGGGGACGAAAACTCGATAACGAGCGGAGGCGATTCGAGCTTCATATTCAAGACGTTTTCGGTGGGGGACAAATTTTTGGGGGCCATAGGCGTCATCGGCCCCAAGCGCATGGACTACTCGAAGACAATAGCGAAGCTCGAGTATTTCTCGATAAATATGGCCGATGTCATAAAAAACGAAATCGACGAAAAATCAAATTCATATACGGCGCTCGACGACTCAAAATTTATGCAAGGAGGTAAAAAAAGCAATGATTGAAGAGACCGAAAACACCGAAAATATCGAAATCACAGAAGATGCGGCAGGTGCGGAACCCGAAACAACCGACATTTTGGAAAAAAAGCAGAAAGAAATCAAAAAATTAGAAGGGGAAATCAAGCAAAAAGAGGAAGAATACGGCGTTTTATACGATAAATACCTTCGGGTGAACGCGGAATACGATAATTTCAGAAAACGCACCGCGAAGGAAAAAGAGGGGATATATTCGGACGCCGCGGCCGACGTTTTAAAAAATATGCTGCCCGTGCTCGACAATATCGAACGGGCGGTGCAGTTTTGCGACGTCTCCGACCCCGAAAAAGTGTTTGAGGGGTTTCGTATAATATATTCGCAGTTTTTAAACGTGCTCGAAAAGATCGGAGTCGAGGAGATAAAATCCGAAGGGGAGCAGTTCAACCCGGAAGTCCACAACGCGGTCATGCACGAACAAAGCGAAGACCATCCGAACAACACGGTCGCGGAAGTGATGCAGAAGGGGTATATAAAGGGCGACAGGATCATACGCCCGGCGATGGTGAAAGTAGTCAATTAAATAACAATTTTTAATATTTTGTATTATGGAGGAAAGATAAATCATATGGGAAAAATAATAGGCATAGACCTCGGAACCACAAATTCCTGCGTAGCCGTTCTGGAGGGCGGCGAGCCCGTCGTCATAACAAACGTTGAAGGTACGAGGACGACCCCTTCTGTCGTGGCTTTTTCAAAAACCGGAGAACGGATGGTGGGCCAGGTCGCCAAAAGACAGGCGATAACAAATCCCGAAAGGACGATTTCGTCCATAAAAAGGGATATGGGCACAGACCGCAGGGTAAAAATAGACGAAAAAAATTATACCCCTCAGGAAATATCGGCGATGATACTCCAAAAAATGAAATCCGACGCTGAAAATTATCTCGGCGCGGCCGTCACCCAGGCGGTCATAACCGTCCCCGCGTATTTTTCGGACGCGCAGAGGCAGGCCACCAAAGACGCGGGCAAGATAGCGGGGCTCGAGGTGCTTCGCATCATAAACGAACCCACAGCGGCCGCGCTCGCCTATGGGATGGACAAAGACAAAGAACAGAAAATTATGATATTCGACCTCGGCGGCGGAACTTTCGACGTCTCGCTGCTCGAGATAAGCGACGGTGTATTCGAGGTTTTGGCCACTGCGGGAAACAACCGGCTGGGAGGCGACGATTTCGACCAGAGGGTCATAGAATGGATAGCGGCCGAATTCAAGAGGGAAAACGGCATAGATTTGAAGCAGGACAAAATGGCGCTGCAGAGGCTCAAGGAAGCCGCCGAAAAAGCGAAAATCGAGCTGTCCGGAATGGCCACGGCTTCCATAAACCTGCCTTTTATCACCGCCGACGCGAGCGGGCCCAAACATTTCGAAACCTCCCTTTCAAGGGCGAAATTCAATGAGCTCACCGCCGATCTGGTCGAAAAAACCATGGGACCCACAAGGCAGGCGATCTCAGACGCGGGTTTGACCACGGGCCAGATAGACAGGATACTTTTAGTAGGCGGCTCGACCCGTATTCCGGCAGTCCAGGACGCAGTGCGCAACTTTGTGGGCAAGGAACCCTTTAAGGGCATAAATCCCGACGAATGCGTGGCTGCGGGGGCGGCGATCCAGGCCGGCGTTTTGGGCGGGGATGTAAAAGATTTGCTGCTTCTCGACGTCACTCCCCTTTCGCTGGGCATTGAGACGCTCGGCGGCATATTCAACAAATTGATCGAGAGAAACACCACCATACCGGTCAAAAAAAGCCAGGTTTATTCCACCGCATCAGACGGCCAGACCTCGGTGGAAATCCATGTGCTGCAGGGCGAAAGGGAGATGGCCGCATACAACACAACCCTCGGAAAATTCACCTTGGACGGCATTCCGCCGGCCCCCAGAGGCGTCCCGCAGATCGAAGTCACTTTTGATATCGACGCCAACGGCATAGTGAACGTGACCGCGAAAGACAAGGGCACCGGAAAAGAACAGCATATCACCATAACTTCCTCCACCAACATGGACAAGGGCGAAATAGAAAGAGCGGTCAAGGACGCCGAAAAATTCGCCGAAGAAGATAAAAAGATGAAGGAAAAAGTCGAAACCAAAAACAACGCCGAACATATAATTTTCCAATCCGAGAAAACCCTGAACGATTTGGGGGACAAAGTGACCGAGGAAGAAAAGCAGCCCGTGAAAGACGCCATAGAGCGTCTGCGCGCGGTCGTGAATTCCGAAGATATCGAGACGATAAAAGCGGCAACCGACGAGCTGCAGAAAAAATTCTACGATATATCCGCGAAGCTGTATCAAAACAACAACACCGACCCAAACGACCCCTCAAATTATCAGGACGGCGGCGAAAATGACGGAAACGGCGACGACGACGGATTTGTCAATACCGAATTCAAGGACGAGTGACACGAATTGGAGTTTTAATATAGAAAATGGCAGAAAACAAAAGGGATTTTTATGAAATTCTCGGGATATCCAAAAGCGCGGGCGACGCGGATATAAAGAAGGCGTACAGGACCCTCGCAAAAAAATATCATCCCGACATGAACCCCAACGACAAAAGCGCGGAAAAAAATTTCAAAGAAGTAAACGAAGCCTATGAAATTTTATCGAATCCCGAAAAAAAATCGCGCTACGATTCATACGGCCACGCGGGAATCGACCCAAACGCGGATATGGGCGGCGGCGGAATGGGATTTGATTTCGGCAATTTCGGAATGGATGACATACTCAGCAATTTTTTCGGGGGATTTTCCTCGTCGTCCTCCGCGCGCAGAAACGAGCCCCAAAGGGGCGACGATATCCACAGCAGAATAATCATTTCTTTCGAGGAAGCGGTTTTCGGCTGTTCGAAGGAGATAAGCTACGCGCGCGTGGAAGTTTGTTCCCAGTGTTCGGGAAGCGGGGCGGCGCAGGGGACAAGCGCGGTTTCCTGTTCGGACTGCGGCGGGAGCGGCACCGTGAAAACGCAAAAGAGAACGCCGATCGGCATCGTGCAATCCACGAAACCATGTGAGGCCTGCCGCGGAACGGGAAAAATAATAAAATCCCCGTGCCAGGCCTGCCGCGGAAACGGGCTTGTCAACAAAACCAACAAAAGAGAAGTCATAATCCCCGCGGGGATAGACGACGGAAATATGGTAAAAGTCCCAAAGCAGGGCAACGCCGGTAAAAACGGCGGTTATGCCGGAGATTTGATCATAACGGTCGGAGTGCGCCCCCACCATATATTCGAGCGCGAGGGGTATAATATATTCTGCGAAATACCCATAACTTTCATCGAAGCCGCGCTCGGGGCCGAAATCGAAGTCCCCACTCTCGAAAACGGCGAAAAATACAAAATCCCCGAAGGCACCCAGACTTCGGCCGTTTTTACATTGAAGAACCGCGGAATACAGAATGTGAACAACGCCAAACTGCGTGGCGATCTGTATTTCAAAGTGATAGTCGAAGTGCCCGTTGATTTAAGCGAGAAACAAAAAAGCGCGTTAAGGGAATTTGCCGCAAACTGCAGCAGCAAAAACCATTCCCAGAGGGAAAGTTTTTTCAAAAAGTTTAAAAAATGAAAGAAAGTATATATAAAATAAGGCGGCGATATACAAGTCAATTTACAGAAAGGGCGTGTTTCGGTGAAAAAACCAAGAATACTCGTTGTGGGAAGCGCGAATATGGATATTGTTTTTTCAATGCCGCGCATACCGAATAAAGGCGAATCCATTATAGCCGAAAATTACAGTTATGTCCCCGGGGGCAAAGGCGCGAACGCCGCCACGGCAATCGCCAGGATAGGCGGAGACGCGGTTTTCTGCGCCAGGATAGGAAACGACGAAACGGGAAAAAAACTCCTTGAAGCCTACACCCGCGAAAAAATCGTGACCAGGTATATAAACGCGGACAAAAACGCCCAAACCGGACTGGCTGCGGTTTTGCTTGAGGGCGACGGCACAAACAGGATTATCGTATATCCCAATGCCAATTTGGATTTGGAACCCGAAGACGTCGAAAACGCTTTTTTGTCTTACCCCGACGCCGTATTGATGCAATTCGAAACAAATCCGGAATCCGTGGCGGCCGCCACGGAATTCGCCGCCAAACAAAACATACCCGTCATCATCGACGCCGGACCCGTTCAAAAAGATTTTCCCTATGAACTGCTGAAAAATGTGACTGTAATGTCGCCAAACGAAGTGGAAACGGCTCAGATTACCGGAATAACCCCTTCAAATGCGGATATGTGCCTGCAGGCCTGCATGAGGCTTCGGAGCATGACCAAGGCCAAATATGTCGTTTTAAAACTTTCCGACAGGGGTTGCTGCTGGTACGACGGAAAAGATTTCGAATGTATCCCTTCGCACTACGTGCATGTGATAGACACCACCGCCGCGGGAGACGCCTTCACCGCGGCGCTCACAGTCGAGTATATGAGGACAAAAAACCTGTCGAGGGCCTGCAAATACGCAAACGCCGCCGGCGCGTTCGCGGTCACCAAATTCGGCGCGATAAATTCTTTTCCCAAAACGGCCGAATTGGATAATTTTATTTTGGCGAATAAGATAAAACTTTAAAAAAATATGACCGGTTTGATAAATTATTTGTCGGGGAAAAAAATAATAATCGTTTGCGGCCATTACGGAGCGGGCAAAACCAACATATCGGTAAACCTTTCCGTGGAGATAAAAAAACAGACCGGGCTTGTCTATACGCTCGCGGACTTGGACACGGTGAACCCGTATTTCAGGAGCGCGGACAATACAAAAGATTTACAGCTGCACGGTATCGATTTTATCGTGCCGCCCTTTGCCAATTCAAACGTCGATATACCCTCCGTTCCCGCGGGGTTGTACTCGATTTTCGCGGGCGGGGGCAAAAACGCCGTTTTGGATGTGGGCGGCGACGAAACCGGGGCGACGGTGCTGGGCATGTTTGCCGACATGATAAAACGTGAAGCCTACGAAATGATCTATGTGATAAACAAATACAGAACCCAAACCGGCGAACCCGGACCGGCTGCCGGGCTCGCCGCGTTTATCGAGAAAAGTTCGAGATTGAAAATAACTTCCCTGTTGAACAACAGCAACATCGGGGAGCTCACGACAAAAAGGGAAATTTTGGATTCGATGGATTACGCCAAAAAAACCTCGGATTTGCTGAATGTTCCCCTGATCGGCACGACTTCGATGATCGATGCGGACTTTTTGATAAGGGAGCACGATGTATTTAAAATACAAAACTACACCAAGCGGTTATTTTAATTTACAGACTGTCGCCGAAATCCGCTTTGAATTTCTCGACGAGTTTTATCTGCCAGTCGGAATCGGGCTCGAGCCTTCCGAAGAAGAAACGGAGTATTTTGGGTTCTTCTATGAAGTTCAGGCCGCCGACGAGATGCCTGTTCTGGTAGAGCCAGTTTATTCTGTCTATGGCGTAATTGACCTGTGAAAGGGTGAATACGCGCCTGGGCAGCGCAAGGCGCAAAAGTTCCATGTTCGCAATCGGTTCAGAGCCGTCGGGGTTGCGCTGTTCTGAAAGCGTGCCG
>WQXD01000172.1 GCA_009785015.1 Oscillospiraceae bacterium
CATATTGCAAAGTGCCGACGCCGCCCACGCTGTCGCGCAATCCGAACGCCGTGACCAATAACGCCGAACACCCCGCCACGCCGGCAAGCGTCATTACAAAGCGCCGTTTATACCTGAATATATTTCGCGCTGTCACTTTCGCGAAAAAGCTGAAACGGTTCCATAAAAACGGTATTCGCTCAATCAGGACGCGCTTGCCGGACGGCGGCGCCTTTGGGCGCATCAGATTGGCCGGAGAATCGGACATCGAATTTATACAGGTCCATAGCGTCACAAGCAAAACAACTCCAACCGACGATAGAACGGCAATCAAGGCAATTCCCGCCGGGATGGGCGTGTCAACGGGCGGCATATCGTATAAATGCCCGTAAACGTCGGACAGTATGCGCGGAAACAAGTTGCTCCCCACGATAACGCCCAGCGCTCCGCCGATACCGCTTGCGGCAAAAGCGTAGATCAGATATTTCATAATGATTGTAACAGAATGATATCCCAAAGCTTTGTAAATCCCGATTTGCGTCCTGTGTTCCTCCACCATGCGCGACATTGTGGTAAGCGACACAAGCAACGCCACGAGAAAAAATATCAACGGAAAGACATATCCGATTTTTTGCAGCCTGAACGTGTCCTGATAGTATGAATCATACGCCACGCCGTCCTTGCGGGTGAAGTAAAACCATTCGGGAGCCGGCGCGTATTCCGTTTCCTGCCGCGCGCCGGCAAATTCGTCTGTTTTTGCCTGTATTTGGGCGTCGCCGATTTTTTGTACCTGTTTTTTCCACTCGTCGGCACAGTCGTAATAATCATCTGTCAGATTGTCCATATCCTGTGAGCCGTCCATGAGAATATATACGTCGGTATAGACGCCCAAATTATATGCTTCGGGGGCAAGATACAGATAGAAATTCAGCCTGCCGTCGCCGAGCGACGTGTTGCCGCGTTCCAGCGAGATAAAAAACGGTGAGGATACAACGCCGACAATGGTAAATTCATTGTTGCCGAATATATTGTAATAATAGTCCATGTTATCCAAACCCAGCCTGACAGTGCTGCCGATCTCATATTTTCCGTATTCCAAAAGTTCGCTTTCAACGGCGCACTCTTTGTCATTTTGCGGCAGCCGTCCGTCCAATAATTCGATTTTGTTCAGTTCGCCGGGCAGCGCGTATGCGCGAAGCGTTCGCGATTCATTTTCAAAATGAATATAAAGGTCATAAGCGTAAGCCGGCATAACGGTATGTACGCCCGGTAAATTTTGCAATGCGGTTATATCGCTCTCTTCAAAACCGACGGAAGATTTTATTTGTATATCGTAAAGACTGCGTTCTTTGTATGTTTTGTCCGCGACGGCTCTCATGTCGATTGACGTCGCCTGTATTCCCACAACAGCCATCGAGCCCAACGCCGCGATTACAAGAAGCGAAACAAACCGCCCCATCGTATTTTTGATCTCCCTTAAAATATCTTTAAAGTACGCGCCCATTTTTTCACCACTCAATCTTCGAAACCGGCAAGGGATTATCGTTGTCCGCCACGGATGAAACCTTTCCGCTCTTTATTTTTACCACTCTGTCAGCCATGGGCATAATAGCCGTATTGTGCGTGATGACGACAACCGTAACGCCCTTTTTTTGGCAAGTGTCCTGCAATAGCTGCAATACGCTTTTGCCGGTCTGATAATCCAGGGCGCCCGTGGGCTCATCGCAGAGAAGCAGTTTCGGATTCTTCGACAATGCCCGCGCAATCGCCACGCGCTGCTGTTCGCCGCCGGACAACTGGGCGGGGAAATTATTCTGCCTGTGGCCCAGCCCGACCTCGCTTAAGACAGTCTGCGGGTCAAGCGCGTCTTTTCGGATTTGCATGCCGAGCTCCACGTTTTCCAATGCCGTGAGGTTCGGGATAAGATTGTAGAATTGAAATACAAACCCCACGTCGTTGCGCCGGTATGCGCAAATATCGCGCTTTGACAGGCGCGTTATGTCGCGGCCGTCGACATAAATTTCCCCCGCAGTGGCCGTGTCCATGCCGCCCAATATGTTCAGCACGGTGGTTTTGCCCGCGCCCGAAGGGCCGACGATGATGCTGAATTTCCCCTTATCGAGAGAAAAGGTTATGCCGTCTGCCGCCCTCACGGCAATTTGTCCGCTATGGTACTCCCGCACCACGTCTTTTAATTCGATATAGTTTTTTGCCATCTTGATTTTTCTCCCCGTTGATTTTCGATATATCGAGTATATCACAGAATTGTTTGCATTTTGTTTTAAAATTATTGGAGAATTATTAATTGTCGTCAATTTATTTGAAACATTTGTCATTTTCGGAAAATTTTACAAATTTTGCATTGAAGTTATTCTTGTAATATGATATCATATATGCCATATGATTTTATTGGGAGCGGAATTAATGATGAAAATAATCAACAGCGCCGAAGTATTGCCGAATATATTTGCCGTTTCAAACCGGCAGGTCAATTTTTATCTCGTGAAAGTGAATCGGAAATATATCGCTTTTGACGCGGGAGGCTCAAAGAAGATGTCCTTGAAGGAATTGGGCAAGCTGAATATAAAGCCCGAAGATATAACCGACGTGTTCCTCACCCACACCGACAGCGACCATACCGCGGCAATCGGTTTGTTTTCCCGGGCGAAGATATACATATCCAAGCCGGAAAAACAAATAATAGACGGCAGGGTAAAAAGGGCGTTTTTCATGGATAACAAACTGGATTGTCCCCACGAAACGCTCGACGACGGCGAAACCGTTGATACAGACGGAGCGGGCATAAAATGTATGGTGACGCCCGGCCACACACCCGGTTCGGCGTGTTATATAATGGATGGCAAATATCTGTTTTCGGGCGATAATTTCGGTTTGAAAAACGGGAAGGCCACGCTTTTCATTCCATTGTTCAATATGGACGGCAGCGAGCAGAAAAAAAGTATCGCCAAAATATCAGGGTTGCAAAATATAGAAGCCGTATTTACGGGACATCACGGATACAGCGCAAACTTTGCCGGAGCTTTTGAAGATTGGCGGGGTGATTCCAAATTAAATGTCACGTAAAATTCGGCATATTTATCTGTATGGCCGTATCGGTTCTGCTTGTTTTGCCGGCTTGTTCCAAACCGGCGCAAACGGAAGCTCATTTTGTAAAAATCATGGTGAATGTGCCCCTTGGGGCGGTATTGGAAAGCGAAAACCCCGTATATGTAGACGCGGGCAAAACGGCGGAGTTTATATTAAAAATCGAAGAGGGTTTCAGGCTTGAAAACATAGAGACCATAGATTCGAAGGTAAACGCGCTGACCGGGGGCGGCAAAGACAGCGGCGCGTCTTATGAAAACGGAGTATTGCGCCTTGAAAACGCGCGTTATCCCTCTACGATCAGCTTGGACGTCCGCCCGCTGGCCAAATACAGATTTTTCATTGAAAACAACATAAAAATGGGGACTGTAAGCTGCGGCACGGAACAGGGCAGGATTGCAGGAGGCACTTTTATCACTGCCATTGCCGAAGCTGCCGAAGACTGTGTTTTCATCGGCTGGTCAAAAACCGCGCCGCTGGCAAAAGGGGGGCAATTTCTTTCCTATTCACCCGAATACAGTTTCAATCTTGTCTCGGATATATTTCTGTATCCGAACTACCTGTCAAAAAACGCCCGGTATATAAAATACGACGCCAACGGGGGGACCGTGGCCGTTTCGGGGAAAGACAATCAAAATCAGCTTAGTATCGACACGCTGTATTACGAAATAAACACAAAGCATTATCCGTGCCCGAACGCTTTGGCCGATACGGGGATATTTTCCCGCGAGGGGTACGCGCTGCTCGAATATAATACGAAACCGGACGGCAGCGGCGCCGCGATAGGCCTCGGGTCAAATGTCGGCATGATACCAAAGGCGGAAAGCGGGGAAAATGTGCTCGAATTATTCGCGCAGTGGGCAAAATATACCGATGCTTCTTTGTTTGAATATACACAGGCAGCCGAAAAAATAACGATAACCGGATATCACGGAAATGAAGAAATGCTTGTGATACCCGAAGAAATCGGCGGCAAGCCCGTCGCCGCGATTGAAAACGGGGCGATAAGCGGCGGCGTCAAAACGTTGTTTCTGACCCGGAATATCGCATCGGTTGCATCAAAGGCCGTGACGGACTGTCCGGATTTGGAAACGCTTTATATTTCGGACAGTATCACAAAAATGCAAAACGAGAGCATTTCAAAATGCCCCAGCCTCAAAAATTTCTATATAAACGCGGTGATGCCGCCCCGGTATTTTGCAAACCCCGGATGGGGGAGTTCCATAAAATACAAACGGCTCATAACCGCGCCGGGCAGACGGTTGGTCGTCATATCGGGGTCGAGTTCGGCTTTCGGATTGAATTCCCCGCTGCTGACCGAATTGTTGAACGGCGAATATTCGGTTGTGAATTACGGCACCCATGCGGGATCCTGCGCGTTGTTGTTTCTCGAATTCACCGCCGGTCAGATAAGGGAAGGCGATATCGTCGTTATGGCGCCCGAACCGGTATGGGACAGCCAGCAGGGCGCAAACCGGCTTGACGCTCTGACCTTCCAGCTGTTGGAGGGGGCATACGACGCTTTCCGCCATGTGGATATACGAAATTACGCGAACGTGTTCCCCGCTTTCGCGGACTACAATTCGACAAGGCGTCAAATGGGAGCGGGCAGCTATGACGATTATATAACCGATGTAAATATATACGGCGACATACTCACAAACCAGGCGGATCATCCGGCGGACTATACCGCGGGGGGACAGTGGGTGTCATTTGCCGATATTCTCAATTCCGGCGGCGCCGCAAGGCTGAACCGGGTGAACGACGCGATTCTCTCAAAAGGGGGGCATTTGTATTGGAGCTGTTCGCCTGTGAACCGGAATGCTTTGGTTGAGGGCGGGGATACGGAAAAGAGGCAGGCGGATTATATCGGCAATATAAAAAAATTGATCGATTTTCCCGTCATATCCGTGCCGGGGGATTATATTTTCCCCGGGAATTACTTTTCCGATACGGACCATCATCTCAACGATATCCATTCGGCGGACAGGACGATACAACTCGCCAAAGATTTAAAGGCGCAGTTTGAAGCGGAAGCGCGAAAACAGTAAAGGTTGAAAAAGGGGGAAATCCGGTGGCTTACAGCGCGTATTATATCCCCGCGGCGGTGCTGCTCGCTTGCGGCGCACTGTATATTCTGGAACACAAATCAAAAGGCGCAAAATGGGTTTACGGCATATCGGTTCTCGCCCTGCATATTTTTGTGATAATATATTTTTTATTTGCCGAACTCGGCATGGAAACATTGCTGTTGTTTTTGCTGGCGTCGTTCGCGCTGGCGATAAGCGTCGGGCGGCTGAAACCGAAAAAGTAGGGAATGCATGATATTCAATTCATTTCAATTTTTGATATTTTTCCCCGTTGTGCTGGCTGTGTATTATATACTGCCCTCGCAGAAATACCGCATCTGGTTTCTTTTGGCGGCGAGCTGTTATTTTTATATGTCGTTTATACCGGTATATGTGATCATACTCATCATCAGCGGGTTTGTGGATTATACCGGGTCCAATCTGATCGATAAATACAAAGACAACGCAAAAATCAAAAGACTGTGTTTTTTGGTGCCCATTGTCGTGGATCTTTTGCTGCTGGGTTATTTCAAATACGCGTATTTCACTGCGGGTATAATAAATTTTTTCGGGTTGAAATTCGGCCTGGATCCGATTGTTTTGCCGAAGATAATTTTGCCGATAGGCATATCTTTTCATACATTCCAGGGCATCGGATATATGATAGATGTGTATAAGGGGAATGTACAGGTTGAAAAAAATCCCGTCATATATACGGTTTATCTGATGTTTTTCCCCCAGCTCGTCGCCGGCCCCATCGAAAGGCCCGACAATCTGCTGCCGCAGCTCAAAACCAAGCACAGCTTCAGGGCGGATAATTTCACCGAAGGCATAAAGCTCATACTGCGGGGATTTATAAAAAAGTTGGTTGTCGCCGATTTGACGGCCCGGTTTGTCAACGCGGTTTACAACAACCCCGAAAACGCGACCGGGCCGCTTGTAATCGCCGCCACGGTTTTGTTCGCTTTCCAGATTTACTGCGATTTTTCCGGCTATACGGACATTGCGGCGGGCTGCGCGCGCATGATGGGTATAAAATTGATAAAAAACTTCGACCGGCCGTACACCTCAAAAAGTATAAAAGAGTTCTGGTCGCGCTGGCATATCAGCCTTTCCGGCTGGTTCCGCGACTATCTCTACATACCGCTCGGCGGAAACCGCGTCCCCGTGCCGCGTTATCTGATGAATATAGCCGTGGTTTTTCTGTTGAGCGGTTTATGGCACGGCGCAGACTGGACTTTTATCATATGGGGCGCGCTCCACGCGTTTTATCAGATAGCGGGGTATCTGACCCGCGGCGCGCGCGAAAAAATATATGCCCGTCTCAAAATCGATTCCAAAGGCAGGCTCGCCGCGGCGTGGAAAAATATCTGTACTTTTATTTTGGTCGGTTTCGCGTGGATTTTTTTCAGGGCAAACGACGTCTCCGAACTCGGCATACTGCTCAACCGCCTGTTTTTTTCATGGCCTTCCGGTTTGGGGCAGATTGCGGCTTCATTTGGCAGTATCGGTTACGGCGCGCCGCAAATCGCCGTCACGATATTGTCCGTCTATATCATAAGCGTGCTGGATTTTTTCCCCGGGGCGCTTTCAAGCGCCCAAAAACCAAACGGGAAACTGCATTTTCTGTATCTGAACAAATACGTTTTGGCCTTATGGATTATCGCGTTCGCGTGGCTGATACTGCTGGCCGGGGACGGAGCCGGCGCCTTTATATATTTCCAATTCTGATCAATTCCGGAGAAAATTTATGAGAGAAGAAACAAAAAAATTTTTCGTGAAATTCGCAGCGGGAATTTTGGCGGCATGCCTGCCCTTTATTGTGATTGTCGCCGCCGGATTCGGCACGAAACCGCAGTTCGGGAACACGTTTCTGGGCGCGCTCGGCGAAAAATATCACCGTCTTCAAATCATCGGCAAACCCAAAATCACAATCGTGGGCGGCAGCAGCACCGCATTCGGTTTAAAAAGCAGCCTGCTCGAAGATGAGCTGAAAATGCCGGTGGTCAATTTCGGACTCTACGCGACACTGGGGACAAAACTGATGCTCGACTTGTCCTATGCAAGTATAAAAGACGGGGATATAATCATTGTCGCCCCGGAGCTCGACGAACAGACGCTGTCCTTGTATTTCAACGCGGAGAGCGCGTGGCAGGCCCTTGACGGCAATATGGCCATGCTGCGCGATATAAGATTCGAAAATTACGGCGCGCTCGCCGGAAACTTTTGGGATTACACGGTTTCGAAATTAAAATACGGCCGGTACGGGGGTTTAAATCCCGAAGGGGTTTACAACAAATCTTCGTTTAACGTAAACGGCGATATTGTTTATCCGCGCCCGCACAATATAATGCCGCTTGGTTACAGCCCGAACCATCCGATAAATTTGGATCCGGCGATACTGAGCGATGATTTTGCGGCATATCTGAATCAATTCGTGAAATTCGCAAAAAGCAGGGGCGCGACGGTGTATTTCGATTTTCCGCCGATGAACCGCCTCGGGGTCGCGCAGTACGGCGACAGCGACGCCATCTACGAATTTTATTTGTATCTCGCGAAAAAGTTCGACTGTGAAATCATCGGGAATATTGAAAGCTATATCCTCGATGAGAGATATTTTTACGACAGCAATTATCATTTAAACGACAGCGGCGTGCTGATAAGGACCGCGCTTCTGGCGGAAGATATAAAGCGCGCGCAAAATATCGGCGTCCCGGTTGTCATTGAGCTTTTGCCTCCCCCCGAAAAACCCGAGGAGGAAAA
>WQXD01000173.1 GCA_009785015.1 Oscillospiraceae bacterium
CTCTGCTGACATGGGCGGATAATTTGCGCTGACATTAAATTCGCTTGCCATATATCGTTTGCCGTCGAAGCCTTTGGATTCGAAATAACGCTTGAACGCGCGTAAGTTGTCCGTATATTCCATATAATATTCAGACTTCGTATCTACGCTCCCGTACCAGGGATGGAAACCGATAACATCCACCAGCGGCGCAAGAGCCGAAATCACCTGAAAAAAATCATAATTTTTTTCTTTTTCGGCAATTTCGGTTTCGCTCCATTTGGAAATTCCGTGACAAAATCCCGCATAACTTCCCAATATCACTTTGGCGTCCGGAGCGCATTCGCGAATAATCCGCGCCGTTATTTTGGCCAATTTAATATAGTGTTCAGTATCCGGAACAGCTCCCCAATAATCGGGGCCGTTCCATTCATTCCATATTTCAAAATACTCAATCCTGTCTTTAAAATAATTGACGGAAAATCTCACGAAGTTTTCCCAGCCGACAAGCGCTTCGTCTGATTTCGGGGGCGCCGACTGCCACTGGTGGAAAGAAATGTCCCGAACCGGGCTTTCTTGATATAACCGATTGCCGAAAGCTAAGACATATACTATGTTTACACCGTTTTTCACCAGCAAATCAATCGCCTTTTCTGCCTCCTCGTCAATTTTCAATACGCCCTTTTCCTGTTCTACCCAATGCCAATTAATCATATCATTGTGATATCCTATACGCGACCAGGTAAGCCCCAAATCAAAGTGCAGCGGCCAAAACCAATCAAAAGTTTCTCGTTCCTGCTGTACATAGTAAAAAATAGAACTCGCGGTAATTCCGTTGCCGTATGAAGCAAGCGCGACGTTTCGCTTTTTTTCATCATATAGCTCCACAGAAGCGATGGAAAATGCGTAGCCCATATCGCATTTGGAAAGGACATCGCCGATAATCCATATCTGCTTCACGCGTAAGGCTGCAATATCAATTTCAAAAATATGGCGGTTGACGTCATTTTCCGCTCCCGCGTAAGGGTCTCCTTCGAACACTGTCTTCCAGTCGTGCGCATCGGAGCTGACTTTTATTGTCAAGTGAGAAGGAATTGCGCAACCGATTAGACTGTTATAATATTTGGAATCGCGTGTTTCTGAAGGAATGTTGCTTCGCTTTTTTAATATTATTTTATGAATTTCGCGTTCTTTTGCCAGATCAATACGTATCCATTCCGGTTGTTCGTCCGGAATGTTGTGCCGCATTGACATCCAGCAGGTATCATCATTGCCGTCAATGAGATTGATGCATTGCAGCGGATGAAAGTCGTTTGCGGGCGTACATGGCATACGCGGCGTGGTAGCGCCGATATAATTCTTTTTTATTTCCCAGCTTTTCTTTAGCCGACACTTTTCCGGATTGTTTTTATTATTAATTTGCACAATATCATCGTCTATTAATTTCGGGCTTTCAGAATAAAAAGCCGCGTTGCCGAATTGATAAATCGGTATTCCGTTTATTTGCGAGCGTACCGCCGGTTTGCTGGTTTCCGGATAATTCATCCGTTTGTCAAAATCGTTCTTTGATATACCCATACTAATAACCTCCTCGATTTTTTATTATTTCCCGAAAAATTTGCTAAAGCTCGATAACAATAACATTATATCACAAATTTTTATCGTGTTCAATAAGTTTTAAAAGCATAAAGCCGAAAAAACGCGAAATAATTTTATGATTTGTAAATTATTTAACAATACGTTGATTTTTTCGGCAATATCCCTTGATATAATTAGACAATAAACTGATTTATTATTTTTATTTTTTTCACGGGAGGAGTTTTCGCATGAATATCATGAGTATAAAAAAACCTATATTATTACTGGCCGCAATAGTGCTGTTTTCTGTTGTTTCCTGCACCAAAATTCCGCACAGCGATGAAACTTCGCTGAATACGAACGGCGGCGGTGATACCGGCGAAACCCCTGCAATACCCGCCGTCGACCCCCGCCAGCTTGTCAGCGACGATTTGCCGGACATCGACCTTGAAGGCTATATTTTTCGCGTATACGCTCATCCTTACGCCGGGGAAAATGCAGCCCATCCTAACTTTGTCGAAGATTTTTGCCCTGAAAACCAAACCGGGGATATTATAAGCGACGCCGTTTATTCGCGCAACAGGACTGTCGAAGCGCGTTTCAATTGTACGCTGACGACGATAGATTCCGGCGGGAATTGGCAATCCCATCATACCCGCATCGTAAATTGCGTAAATGCCGGCGAAGACGCGTTCGACATCGCGTTGGTACATTCCGTTCAAGGGCCTAACTTGTCGCTGACGCCCGGAATACTTATGAATTTATACAACATCGAATATTTAAATTTTGACAAACCGTGGTGGTATAAGAATACCAACGATGAATTTACCGTCATGGGGCAGATGTATTTAGGTTCCAACGCGATTTATTACACTGGAATCGAAGAAACGATGGGAATGGTTTTCAACAAGAAATTTTTGACTGACTTCAATTTGGAATCGCCGTATAAGGACGTAATAGCCGGCACATGGACGTTCGACAAATTGGCGGCGCTGACAAAAGATATTTATGTCGACGGCGACGGCGACGGGGTCCGCGGACCTTTTGATACATACGGCTATGTTTCGACGTCTGCAAATATAGCATTTTTGACCGCCCTTGATATGCCCATGCTTGAAAAAAGCGGCGAGGGCGTTTCCATCATTATAAATAACCCGCGCGCATTCGATATTATCGACAAACTTTACGATTTTTCCTATAACACAAAAGGCGCTTTTACCCCTCCGTTGGATAATGCCGTGGATGTATACGATTATGTACGCAAAGCGTTCGGCGGCGGTACCGCCTTTATCGTTCCGAGCACGCTTAAAGACATTGTAAGGGATTACCGGGCGGCGGATATAGAATACGGCATCATTCCTTACCCTAAATACGACGAAAACCAAAAAGACTATAAATCTTTCGCTACAGACGAATTTTTTTGTATTCCCGCCAACGCGCCCAACCCTTCGCGGACGGGACTTATTATAGAAGCTCTGTCGGCTGAAGGATATAAACAAATATATCCGGCTTATTTTGAGATTGCGCTCAAAAAGAAATATTCGTTTGACGACGAATCGGCGATGTCGCTTGACATTATAGCCAACTCGCGTGTCGTGCCTTTTACGTTTACGTACGACAACTGGGAAGGATTCGGACATATGCTCAACGATTTGTTCGGTGCAAACCCGACAAAAGATTTTGCTTCTTATTACGAAAAACGCATCGCTTCGGCCCAAAAGCGCGTGGATAAGATAAACGATACTTTTGAAAAGATGAAAAACCAATAACCGCCATTATCGGGAAAAAGAATTTTAAAATAAGGAGGATCCAAAATGAAAAACCCTGTTTTTTTCACAACAACGCTGCACTTGCCGTCCTGGCCGGGAATGGCGAACGAGTTCGGCGAGACGATTGAAAAAATGCACCATTTTTGTCATGAGATGTATAACGTGCCTATTACATGGATTGCGGGCTGGGGCGCGATGATGAAGTATAAGGAAAGGTTAGCGGAGTTTTGTACGGAATATGGCGACGAAGTGGGAATAATGGAATACGGCGTGTTCCCGAAAAACCTTGTGGGAGACAGAGCGGCTGAATTGCAAGGGTGGGTCGAGGAATACGGTTTGGAACGTCCGGAAGCGATAAACAGTTCTGTTCCGGAACATTTTTTCGCGTCAGTCAATTGGGACGATATGGAACCGGAAAAACAAAAAAAATATATCGCCGCCGTCAAAGACAGCTTTGAAAAAGAATTGGGTATGCCGGTCAAAACATTCGCTACCCCTTTCATAAATGCCGGTACGATAAGAGCATATCGGGAAATTGGCATCGAATCGGTATGGGCGCATAACTGGGATTATTTTTGCGAGGGCATAAACAACAAAGGCGCCCCGTTTTTCCCCTTTTATCCGTCGGCGGAAAATCATAATATTCCCGAACCCGATAAAAATAAAAAAAGAAATCTTCCGCTCGCCATTCACTGGGGGCCGTTTTCGACAAGCTTTTTAAATATACAGACGATGTCGCGCTGCGCCGCGGCGTGGTGTCTCAACGCGTCTGAAATGGTTTCCCGCAGCATAGGGACGGACCAGCATGATTTTGATATAAAAGTGATCAGTCAGATGGCTGCACAGTCCGAATATAACCCGTTCGTTCATATACCGCTCCAGCTTGAAGCCGACTGGATGGATGAAGGAGGAGATGCGGGTTTCGGGACGCGGTCGAGGTGCGCCGAACAGTTTTACCGCGAAGTGGAGATATGCTTGAGGCTTGGCGCCATACCTCTTACGCAAGCCGCTTTTGCCCGTTGGCATAACGATAATATAGGGGACACCGCAGAAATAATACATTATTGCGAAGATCCGCTTCCCGACGTTCGCGGAAGGGGAAAAGACATGGAATATCAGCCGGCGGTGGTATACGCGGATAAAAACGTTCAATATTTTTTTACGAAAGCGAGAGGTTTTAACTTCTTCAAACGGTATGACTATGAAAAATGTATCGCGGACGGCGACGACCACGGCGAAATGCCTTTCGATACGGAACCGCGCGTATATCTGAAAACCAAAACCGGAATATGTATAAAAACCGGAGTTCATATAAGCATGGACAGCGCAGTTTACCGTATTTCGGGATTTGAACTCACCGCTTATCATGACGACCCCAAATACGCGGCGGTTATATGGGAAGCCAATATTCCTTCGTATGTTGCCGACGGCGATATAACTGCGGGCGGGTGCGTTACGGATTTCCGGACTTTGCGTTCAAACAACACCGTATTCCTGAAAGCCGCGTTGAAAGAAGGAAACAACAATATGGTGTTCGAATCAAATTTGCCAAATAAGTACATACATGTCGTCAAAACAAAAAGAGTCGGAAAACGATATGAAGTTTGGATACAAAACGACAATGCGCCGGTAGCCGTGTGCAGTCTTCACGTAAATCTTGAACCGGGGTTGGCCATCGGCGGATTTTGGTGGGACGGCTTTTATTACCGAGATTTGGCGAATTTTGATTATTCATGGTATAACCCGCATAACGGCGATATTTACATAGGAGCGGTATATCCCAAAAGTTTTTTGCTCAACAGCGGTTTTACCCGCGTAAGTTTTCAACTATATTGAGCTATATTGAAGTATATTGAAGAAACAGGCGCAAAAGAAGTCCGGCAACAACCCGCGCAATAATTTTGCTCAGAGTTTGGAAAGGAGAATATTTATGACAAATATCGGAATTCAAATATCCAGCGTAAAAAAATATCTGCAAACTACTGCCGATGTGCTCGATTCGTTCAAAAAATGCTCGAAAATCGGTTATAAATATATACAAATACAATGGATTTCAGCGAGCGTTCCGAATGAAGCCATACGCGACGCATTGCTTGAATCGGGCCTTGAATGTGTCGGCACGCAGGAATCATATAAAGAAGTTTTTCCCAATATAGAAAAGTATATCAAGATGAATCAAATGTGGGGAGGGAAATATATATGTTCAAGTGCGACAGGCATGGAAAACACATTCAGTTCTGTAGATGAGTGTTTAAACGCGGCGGAGCAATTTAACAAAATGGCCGAACGGATTAAGGGAGAGGGGCTGATATTCGCATTTCATCCCCATAATTCCCATATAGTTGAAATCGACGGCAGAACATCGCTTGACATTATCATGGAAAATACAAGTGACGATGTACAGTTAAATCTCGATATGTATCATATAAAAACATCCGGTAACGATCCGGTGGAATGGCTCGGAAAATCAGCGGGACGCGCAGATATGACTCATTTCAAAGATTATAAGGCAGAAGGTTCGAAAACAATATTATGTCCTGTCGGTCAAGGTGTTATTGAATGGACAGATATATTCAAGGCATGTGGTAAAACAGGCGTAAAGTATTGTTTTGCGGAGCAGGAGGAGTGGGGCAAAGACGCTTTTGAGTGTCTCGAAGAAAGTTATCAGTATATAAAGGCAAATTTATAATGTGTAGGAACGAATACTCACATACAGCAGGAGGAAAATTCATGTCGAAAAAACCTTATATCGTCGGAGTAAGCGGCGGAACGTGCAGCGGTAAGTCAACATTATCCGACAGAATTAAAAAAACACTTGAAAAAAAATATACGGTATCGCTCTTCAATATGGATAATTATTATCAATGGTCATTGAAAAAAACAATCGCCCCGATAACCCGTATAGAATATTCCGAACACAACCACCCGGACGCAGTTGATAAAGACAGGTTATATAAAGATTTCAACGCCGCAATTTCCGATGAATCCAATGACGTTGTTTTAATTGAAGGTATTTTTTCGCTTCATTTTGACCGGCTCAGGGAAAAATTTGATTTAAAAGTTTTTGTTGATTTACAGAGTGATGAGCGTATGTACCGGCGCATTAAACGAATGTATGAGTCTTTGGACGATACGGCGCACAGATACCTTGATACGGTGCGTTACCGTCATGATGAATTCGTAGAACCGACCCGGTGGCACGCTGATATTGTAGTAAACGGCACATTGGATGCGAATTTAAGTACAAGTATCATCGTCACATATATTGAGGCACAAATAAATCAATGATTTTTACTTGGCAATTAAAATTTAGGGCCGCCGAAATCGGGAATCTCGAGCAAATCCCCGCCCTTTACCGCCGATTCATGCGCTATTATGCCCGGAACTGTATAACGGGCGGCTTCCCATACGTTGACCGGCGGCGTTTTTTTGTATATGCAGGCTTTTACAAAATCGTCAACCAAAAATTGATGCGAACCGGCATGGCCGCTGCCGAGCCCGAGCAGCTCCTTGGGCAATCTGTCCAACTGATGAATGCGCGCGAAGCCGTCGTCGGTGCATTTGAGCAAATCGTCAACTTTTTCGTTCTTTTCTTTTGTCAGCCACATCATGCCGGCGTTATTTTGCTCAAAACTGCCCTCCGTGCCGAAAAGCGCCATACGCACGGCCCCGGTATGGCCTATCCTTCGGAATTCGTTGATACGGCAGCTGCTCCCATCCGACATTTTAAACAATGCGGTCTGATTGCTGAATACATTTTTCCACAGGTTCGCCGTCCCGAATACCCCGTCGTCTTTGGCGTCGGTAAATCCGTGACACGAAACATGGGTCATATGGGCGCCGGTAACGGAAACAATCTGGCTTGTGGAATGGGTCGGGTAATACATCGGGGGAATGCCCGCGGTTTCCAGCCAGCGTTCCCCGCCCCTCTGTTTTCCCACTTCGTATAAGCCATGGTCAAAATCGTGATAATATTCGCCTTCGCCGTACACAACATGTCCGAATTCGCCTTTTTTGTATTTCTCCCTGCAAAATATAACCGCGGGATAATAATAACTGGTTTCGCCCATCATATAGATTTTGCCGGTTTCTTCAACTGCTTTTACAAGCTCACGGATTTCTTCGACGCTTATGCCGGCCGGAACGGCGGAATAGACGTGCTTTCCCGCCCGTATCGCTTTCAATGACTGCGGCCCGTGCAGCCAATTCTGCGTGATTATTACCACCGCGTCCACATCCGTTTCAAGAAGACGGTCAAGCGAGCCGGATTTTTTCGGGATACCGTACAATACGGAATTTTTTTCAAGTTTGTCCGCATCAATATCGCAGAGCGTTATTTCGCTTACAAGCGGATGCGCCTTAAACAAAGGGATAAAGCAATGCGAAAAAGACCCTATGCCGACTATGCCGATTTTAATACCCATAATTTCCCCTTTTTATTCTTTAAAACTTTCATAAATTACACTCACACCCCGCATTCCAGCGTCACGATTTTAAATTTTCCGACCGTGCCTGTGAGCGTATGGCTTTTTTCGTCGAAAACGAACTGTTCCGGCGTCGGGCATCCCAGAAAATCCA
>WQXD01000174.1 GCA_009785015.1 Oscillospiraceae bacterium
ATACTCCGCTTTTGTATAAAAATGGAAGCGCTCGATTTCAAAAGGCATTTCGGACACGCTCGCGTAGCGGTCAAATTTGTATTCTTTCGTCCACTTTTCGACTTTCGGCCGCGCGAGCAGGTTGTCTTTGACCCAATTTTCGCGCCGCCATTTTTCATTGTCGAAGCTGTGTTCCATGTGCATTTTCATCGGGCGCGCCGTCATGGTTTTCGTTTCGTCGTCCCAGCTGTTTCTGGCGAAATCGTATTCAAAGAAACTGTATTCGGTAGCGGCTATCGAGGGGCAGGTATCCATTTCGAGCACCATCTGGTTTCCCCCGTGAGCGTGCGTCGTCCCCGGAGGTATCAAGTACAAATCGCCGATGTTCGAATCCCAGATTGAAATGTATTCCTTCCAGTTTTCAAGCGGCTCGATGTTATTTGATTTGCGGCACAGCGCCTCCCATTCTTCAAGGTCGGCTTTTTCCGTATAGCCCATCAATGTGCACGCGCCTTCGTATGCCTCGCATATATAGTACGTCTCGTATCTGCCCAGAGGCTCGTTGAAATGACGCCGCACATAGTCGGTCGACGGGTGGTTGTGTATGGGCATGGCCGTCCTCTCCGGCGGAGTTTTTTCGGGGAAATAGCCGTCGTCGAGCCACACGTCCATGGGAAACAGGCGCGGGTATGCATTTGTGAGATATTCGCCCAGAAATTCTTTTTGATACTGCATCAGGTTCAGCATGGGCATTTCGATTGCATGCGTCTGGTTGAGGCATACAATCATTCCCAGCTCGGGCCCGGCGAGCTCATTCCACGCATTGCAGCAAAGCCCCGGCACATCGAACAAGTCGCGGTAACGGTACGCCCCCCAGGGACCCGGCTGATAGATTTTGATCTCTTTGACGGGGTATTTGAGGGTTTCCTGTATTATCATATCATACACATCCCGTGGCAGCATTTTGAGCTCTTTTGCGTCGATTGCCTCGACCCAGTAATCCATTTTTTCGATGACATAATTTTTGTTTCTGTCCAAGAGATAATAGTCGCAGTAGTAGTATTCTTTCCAGCCGTAACCGGTATCGGGCATATTGCAGCCGAAGGGTATGAGTTTTTTGTCCCACATTTTCCACAGCACGGGCTGGCGCGTCATATCGAAATATATGACGATATCCGCATATTCCGAAAGCCCCGGAGCCGATGCGCCGCAGCCGTATATGATCGCGCCCGGCTGCAGTTTTTCGGATAACTCATCTGTTTTTCCGCCGTCGAACAAATCTTCGATTTTGCCGTCGGCGTTCACATAACCGAAACCCGGGTCATCGGTTATATTTTTTTGTTTGTACGCCTTTATCTGTTCGGCGGATTTGAAATAATCGGCGATATTTATATATGCTCCCACTGAGCCTTCCGCGTCAAAGTTTTTGAAGGCTGCTATGATATTTTCCCAATCGACCCCGTACCAGCCGTCAAAGGCCGCGACTGCCGGGCGTTTGAGTTCTGCCGATTTGTCTTTTACAGCTTTTAAAATTCCGGCGTAAACCGGATTAGTGCCTTTTATAATTTCATCGCAGCGCTCTTTGGGTATTGTTATGATATTTTCCGCGTTTTTGCGGTCTTCGTACAACGGCATATTTTTTCCTCCCGGCTATATCACGATTTTTAATTTTTCGCAGTAGGGTCCGAGCAATTCGCCGATGCCCGGAAAACTCAGGCTTTCCCGGACGATGACAGGGTCCATCGCCGCGATTATCTCTTCCATCGGTTTGTGGGCCGCAATCGAAATTTTTTCGAGTTTCAATCTGCTTTCGAGCTGCGCCTGTTTCCGGTGTTCGGGGTAACCTGTCCCCCACCCGTCGGAAAACAAGCGGTCGAATATAAATCCCAGATTTATGCCGCCGCCCCAGCCCCAGCCTTTGTTCAGCATGAGGGAAATGCAGTTTCCCGCATTTATCCGGTTGAACAGCCACGCGTCCAACGGCTCGGCGATCAGTCCGCAGTACACATTGGGATACATCATGGCAGACATAACAAATCCGATCCCCGTGCCGCAGCCGCCCACGACAAAATCCGCCGCGCCCGCATTCAGCAAAAGCCCGGCCAAAAATCCCGTGTGCAGGTAACTGAGCGCGGGCAGATCCCCCGGCGTTTTCATGCCGGCATTCAACACTTCATGTCCGCGCCCCGCCAAAGCCTCCATGATGTCCGCGTTTTTGTCGCAGGCGCTTATTTCGTTTATCACCGCAATTTTCATAAATCAACAAATCATCCCAATCATGTTTTTTTTGCATTATATCATATCGCAGGCGAAAATGCAAGCGTATTTCGAAATTCACAATTTATTAACAATAAATAAATAATTATCCGCATAGTTTTTCTTAATTTTTGATATAAAGTTGATGTAAAATTACAATGGGAGTTTATTTTTTTAAAATTCTGTATAATTATGGAAGGAAGGATTATTGTTATGGACGAACTGACTGTTTTTTTGATAGCATCTATCGGGATTTCTGTTGTCGCGTTTCTGTTTGCCGCCTGGCTTTACGGCTGGGTGAAAAGGCAGCCTTGCGAAAATGAGCGAATCAATGAAGTCGGAGGCTATATCAAGAAAGGAGCAGAAGTTTTCCTGAACCGCGAATATAAAGTTTTGGCTAAATTTGCGGCGGTTGCGGCAGTTATCATATTGGTTTTGCTTCCGTCTCCCATTTGGAAGGGTGATTTTGTCCCGAATATCAAGATGACTGTTTCGTATTTGTGCGGCACGGTTTTTTCCGCTATAGCGGGTAAAATCGGGATATCCGTTTCGACAATCGCGAACGGGCGCACGGCGGTTGCGGCGACGAAGGGCATAAGACCGTCGTTTTTATGCGGATTCAGGGGCGGCGCGGTCATGGGCATGGCGGTGGTCGGAGCTTCGCTGCTCGGCGTGTCGCTGGTTTTTTGGGTCACGGGCAGCGGCACGGCTTTGCTCGGATTCAGTTTCGGCGCTTCTTCGCTGGCGCTGTTCGCGAAAGCCGGCGGCGGTATATTCACAAAAACCGCGGACATCGCGGCTGACCTGACCGGCAAAGTTGAATTGGGCATTCCGGAGGACGACCCGCGCAATCCGGCCGTTGTCGCTGATAACGTCGGCGATAACGTGGGAGACGTCGCGGGAATGGGCGCGGATTTATTTGATTCAAACGTCGCTTCGATGGCGGCGGCTTTGGTCATGGGAAGCGCGCTTGACAATACGGGCGCAGTCGGAGGCAACTGCGTTCCGACGGTGTTCTGCTATGCGGCAATAGGCTTGCTTTCCTCCATTATCGGGGTCGCCGCGGCGCGCATGGGCAAAAACGACAACCCGACGACCGCGCTCAATTCAAGTACATATGTCACAACGGGCATTTTCGCGGCTATGACCGCTCTGGCGACGTTTTTGCTCGGTTTCGAATGGCGGATCTGGGGCGCTTCGACAATAGGGCTTGTAGTAGGGACGGTTATCGGCATTGCCAGCGACTATTTTACCGACGACCGGAAAAAGCCCGTCAAAATGACGGCGAAAGCGTCCGAATCCGGTCCGGCGTTCACTATTTTGTCCGGCGTTTCATACGCGTTTTTGAGCACTTTGCCATCTATGGTGGGCATAGGGGTTTCCGCGCTTGCGGCATATAATCTCTGCGCCCCGCTGGGCGGGGAACTCTACGGCGTTGAATACGCCCTGTTCGGCATAGCCATGGCTGCCGTGGGCATGCTTTCAATCGTAGGCATGATCATATCGAACGACGCGTACGGACCTATCGTCGACAATGCGAGGGGGCTTGCGGAAATGGGAAATCTCGGCGAAGATATCATAGAAATAACGGACAAGCTGGATTCCGCCGGAAATACCGTCAAAGCGGTCACAAAAGGTTTCGCCATAGGAGCGGCGGGTCTCACGGTCATCGCGCTTTTAGGCGCGTTTCTCTCCGAAGTGCGCGGCGCGGCAATAGAATTAGGCAAAAACGCGGCTGATTTTGCAGGTTTGGATATAATGAACCCGAATGTTTTCTTCGGGCTTTTGGCAGGCGCGGCGATTCCGGCGGTATTCAGCGCGATGCTGATGCTCGGCGTAAACAGGAACGCCATGCGCATGGTTGACGAAATACACAGACAATTTTGCGAAATCGCCGGACTTAAAGAGGGCAAAGAAGGCGTAACCCCTGAATATGACAAATGTATAGATATAGCCACGTCGGGGGCCTTAAAAGAACTTATCCCGGCGGGGCTGGTATCTATCGTCGTTACAATCGCCGTCGGATTTATCGGAGGCGTGAACGCCATAGGCGGGTTTCTCACCGGAAATATAGTGAGCGGTTTGTTGCTGGCTCTGTTTTTGAGCAATTCGGGCGGTCTTTGGGATAATTCAAAAAAATACGTCGAGTCGGGCGAACACGGCGGAAAAGGCTCGGACGCCCACAAAGCGGCTGTCATAGGGGATACCGTCGGCGACCCGTTTAAAGACACCGCGGGTCCCTCTATAAATACGCAGATCACAGTCGTATCTTTGGTTTCTTCTCTGTTGAGCACGCTGTTTTTGTCTTTTTCGATATTTTGATTAAGGAAGGCGAATATTATGGATATTTTAAAAAGTTTCGCAGACGCGGTTTTCGGGTCGATACTCGCTTTGACTTGGGTTGAAGTTGTAAAAATGATGGTGATGTGGGTATTGGGCGGAGTCTTGATTTATCTCGCGATAAAACATGAAATGGAACCCTCCCTGCTTTTGCCGATGGGTTTCGGCACGATTTTGGTCAATTTGCCGTTTTCGGGCGCTGTCACTCAGGTTATTGCGGGCGTGACGGAAGAAGGGGCGCTCAGCGTGCTTTTTGACACGGGCATCGCGAACGAATTGTTTCCGTTGATTTTATTTATCGGCATAGGGGCGATGTGCGATTTCGGGCCGCTGCTGAAAAATCCAAAATTGCTGCTGTTCGGCGCGGCGGCGCAGTTCGGGATTTTTGTCACGATTTTGCTGGCATGCGTGCTGGGTCATTTTATTCCAAACACTTTTACGCTGCAGGACGCCGCTTCCATCGGCATAATCGGCGCAGCGGACGGACCGACGTCTATCTTTGTGGCGAATTACTTTGAGACTAAATATATGGGGGCCATTTTAGTCGCGGCATACAGTTATATGGCGCTTGTCCCTATCATTCAGCCTCCATGCATAAAATTGATAACCACGAAAAAAGAACGGCTTATAAGGATGCCTTACGGAAGAAATGAAGTCCCGAGAGCCATAAAAATTTTGTTTCCGATCATCGTGACGGTGATAGCGGGGCTTATCGCGCCCCGGAGCGTGGGATTGGTCGGGTTTCTGATGTTCGGCAATCTTCTTCGGGAGTGCGGCGTGCTCAACAATTTATCCGAGACGGCGCAGAACGCGCTGGCGAATCTGATCACGATTTTTTTGGGGCTCACGGTTGCGGTAAAAATGCAGGCAGATATGTTTTTGTCTTTTCAGACGCTGCTTATTTTGCTCCTTGGGCTTTTCGCCTTTATATTCGACACGTTCGGCGGCGTCATGTTCGCGAAGTTTTTAAACTTGTTCTCCAAAAACAAGATCAACCCCATGATCGGCGCGTGCGGAATTTCAGCGTTTCCCATGAGCGCCCGGGTGGTGCATAAGATGGGATTGGCGGAAGACCGGCAAAACTTTTTGCTCATGCACGCGGCGGGAGTAAACGTAGGCGGGCAAATTGCCAGCGTTATAGCGGGCGGGCTTGTTTTGAATCTGATTGCAAAGTGAAATATACTAAGAGAGGAGTAAATTATGATATTGGAAGCGCTGAAAGTCATGCTGTTCGGCATGCTCGGGATCTTTTTTGTGATGGGGGTGATTTTAATCTCCATACGGCTGCTGGGTTTATCGCAAAAAAATAAAGCGAAGGAAACAGATCCGGAAAATTCGGATGAGTAGAAAATGGAAAAGCAAATAGAAGCGGCACGGCGCAGGCTTTCGGAAATACTCGGCAATCTGCCGCAGGATCCCGCCGAAATCATACCGCAAATGACAGCGGCGGCGCTGCTTGTATGCCATATAAAACGCAGATTCCAATTTTTTTTCATGGAAATGGACGGCCAAAGAACCGTTTTGGCCGAAGAATTTGCCGTGTTCGCAAATGAGCTTGCCGAAATAGCCAAACTCGGCGGTATGAACTGCCTGACAGCCTTTGGACTGATGGGCGAAATTCCCATACGCCGCGCCGTCCTGTTCTTCGATTTTTTTGAATTTGTGCTGGAATACGCGGCAAAACGGCGATTTGACAATGTTTTTGCGAATATGCCGTCCGAGAACGGAGGGACGGCGCTGAAGATACTGCTGCCCCGCGGGGCGCTCGACTGCGAAATGGAGGGGGAACTGATAAAAGCCGTCCGGGCGGAAAACGGCATTATCGAGCTGACCGACTTGCACAATATTGCCGGGTTCTGCCTGTCTTTTCCGGCTGCCGAACAAAAACGCGCAGGCGCTTTGCTTTGCCGAACCGAAGAACTGATCCGTTTGAAGTCCCGCGTCCACGACCAAATGGGGCAAAAACTGAGTGTCCTGATGCATTTTCTGCGGCAGGGTCAATGGCCAAAGACGTTTTTTTCTTCCTTTTGCGCGGACTTGTCCGGCGGCTTGAAACAAATCGGCGAATTATCCGAACCACTCATCGACCCGGAGCCGGAACTTCAAGAGCTTGCGGCATTTTTTGAGCATATCTCCGGCAGGCTCGAAATAACCGGCGAATTTCCCAAAGACAGGGTCATCTTCTTTGTTTTGGTTCAAATACTGCGCGAAGCAGCTACAAACGCCGTCATACACGGCGGCGCCGATACGGTGCGCGCGGAAATCACGCGGGAGAAAGGAAATATCAAAATGAAAATAACCGACAGCGGCTCCGAAGCGCCGGGGCATATAACCGAGAGAGGCGGAATATCCGGTATGCGCCGGAATCTTGAAAAAATCGGCGGCAGGCTTGATGTAGAACTCACGCCGGGATTTGCGCTGAATGTGACGATACCGATATTGCCGGTATTTTGAGGAATAATTTTATGAATGATACAAACGAACCGGTAAAAGTGATGATCGTGGACGATCACGAGATGATTCTCGATTCCCTTAAAAATGAATTTTGCCCGCAAAACGGGTTTACAGTGGTTTCAAGCCTCGCGAGCGCCGCTTTCGCGGAAGCGGAATGCCATATAAAACGCCCCGCGCTTATCATCATGGACGTCTGCACAAAAGGCGGAGCTTCCGGATTGGCCGCCGCGGGAAAGATCAGGGAGCGGTATCCCGAAATAAAGATCATTATGACCAGCGGCTTTGACGAGATCACTTACGTCCCCCGCGCAAAGGAGCTCGGCGCGCACGCTTTCGTGTACAAAAGCCAGAGCCTCGGGTATTACCGCGAAACCGCGTCAAGGGTGCTGGCGGGCGAACGCGTTTTTCCGGAGCGGAAAGTCATTCCGCTGCCCAAAGGGGAAACCCCGTTCACCGCCCGAGAAATGGAAATTCTGCATATGATATGCAGGCAAAAAAAGATTGTTGATATCGCAAATGAACTTTTCATCGTAGAAAAAACCGTGAGGCGGCATATTGAAAATATGCTTAATAAATCGGCGTTTAATTCCATGCTGGAACTTGTCATCTACGTCGTTTCAAACGGCTGGATCAACCCGAATTTTTTTTAAAAATGGGTAATTTTACCCATGTTAAAAACAAAAACGCTTGTTAAAATATTTATAATAAATATAATAAATGTGGAGTTCTATCCGCATAATTTGGAGGTAAAAACAATGAAAAAAATCTTGGCTTTTATATTGGCAGCAGTGATGTTTGCAGGTCTGTTCGCGTTTGCCGCCTGTGACGGCGAAAAAAAGGATTCTTCCGGCGGTGGCGGCGACAT
>WQXD01000175.1 GCA_009785015.1 Oscillospiraceae bacterium
AACCGCCATAGTGGGCCCGAACGGCAGCGGAAAATCGAATATATCGGATGCGGTGCGGTGGGTTTTCGGGGAAATGTCGTACAAGGTTCTGAGGGGCGCGAGAATGGAGGACGTCATTTTCGGCGGCACAAAGGAGCTCCGGGCCGCAAGCTACGCGAGAGTATCGCTCACAATCGACAATTCCGACATATTGGCGGACTGCGACTACAGCGAAATAAAAATAACGAGGCAGCTTTCGAGATCGGGGGAAAGCGGCTATTTTATCAATGACAAAAGCGTCAGGCTGAAGGATATATACGAGCTCTTTTTGAATACCGGGGTGGGGCGCGAAGGCTATTCCATAATAGGGCAGGGGAAAATAGCAGAGCTCATTTCAAAAAAAAGCGAGGACAGACGGAGTATTTTCGAAGAGGCGTCGGGCGTGTCCAAATACCGGTACAAAAAATCCGAGGCCGAAAAAAAACTCTATGACGTAAAAGAAAACCTCACAAGGCTCAAGGATATTATCTTCGGATTGGAAGAGCGGCTTGAGCCGCTGCGGCTCGCTTCGGAAAAAGCCAAAAAATTTCTCGAGCTGCGCGACAAAAAAAAGGCGCTTGAAATATATATCTGGACAAACGCGATTGAGAAAATGCAGGGCGAATTTGAAAAAATAATAGGCGATTATGAAATCTCGAAGTTCAACTTCGAGAGCGCCGAGGCGCAGATAAACAGGCAAAACCAAAAAAGCGACAATCTGTACGACAGGATTTTGGAAATAGACGCCGCCCGCGAAAGCAAGAAAAACGAAAGCCTGAAAATCCAGGGCGCCCTGATGGAGAAAAAAGCGGAAATCGGCATAAAAAAGAACGATATCACGAAAATCGAAGACGAAATGACATTCAATCAGGATGAATTTGAAAAAAACACAGCCGAGGCGGAAAATCTCCAACGGCAAATCGCGGACAAAACCGAAATCATAGACGCCGTAAATTCGAAGTACAAAACGGTCGAAATGGAAATAGAGGATATCGTTTCATATTTTGAGCACATCGATTTGAATCTTTCGGGCCAAAACGCCAAAACCGAACAGATAAACGAAAAAATATCCGAAATAAACGCCGGAATAAACGCGCTGAAAATAAAAATATCCGAAAAAAACGCCGAAATAAAACATATCCTGGAGAGAAGGGACGTTCTTTCTGCCGATATCGAAAAAATATCCGAAACAAACGAAAAAAACAAAAAAGAATTAGGCGGCCTGAACTCCAAAAAAAAATCCGCGGAACGCGAACAAGAAAAAACCGCGGCCGAGTCAAAAGACGTCGGGGAGAAATTAAACGAGCTGCAAAAGGCCGAAAAGGAGAAAAGAAAGGATTACGAATCCTTGTATCTGGAACGCGAAAAAAACGAGCGGTATATACAGTCGCTGACATATATATACGAAAATATGGAAGGCTACCCCGAAAGCGTGAAAAGCGTGGTAAAGAGCGATTTGAAGGGGATAAGCGGCACTGTGGCGCAGCTTGTGGAAGTCGATGAAAAATACGCTCCCGCAATCGAGACCGCCCTTTCGCAGAACTTGCAGAATATAATCGTAGACGATGAAACCGCGGCGAAGGACGCGATAAAATACCTCAAAAACAACAATCTGGGCCGCGCGACTTTTTACCCTGTCTCCATCATCAAAGGCAGGTCCATAGAGCGCGAAAAGCTCGAATACCTGAAGCGAAACAACAACGCTTCCGGATTTATCGACGCGGGCAGCAATTTGGTGAAATGCGACCCGAAATACGAGAATATAATAAAGTACCTGCTGGGCAGGACGATAATCTGCGACAATATAACAAATGCCGCGAGAATCGCGGAAAAAACGGACTATTTGTACAAAATAGTGACCCTCGACAGCCAGGTCATAAACGCGGGGGGATCGTTTACCGGCGGTTCGGCGATAAAAAAAGGCTCTCTGCTCTCGGGCAAAAACGAGATAGAAGCCCTCAAAAAGAAAAACGCGGACTGCGAAGCAAAACAAAAAGCAGCCGAAACAGAAATCAACGCGATACTCGAGGAGATAAAAAAAGTTTCTGAACTCGGCGAAATTTTAAAAGAGAAACAAAACGAGCAGCTCCGGGAGCTGTATAAAACAGATTCGGAGATTGCATTGAAACTTTCCGACATAAATTCAAACGAAAGCCGGATAAATTCCGAAAAAACGGAACTGCGGGAAAACGACGGGCGCATAGACCAAAAAAACCGGCAGGATTTCGAACAAAGGCTTTCAGACGCCGTAAAACAGCTTGAAGGGCATATCCTCCTTTTGGACGGATACAAAGCCGAAACAAAGAAAATAACCGAAGAAAAAGAGATAACCCTGGAGAAAATAAACCAAAAAAAGCTGTTTTTGTCGGGTATCTCAAATAATATAAACATAGAAAACGAAAGATTGGAAAACTTAAACAGGGCAAAAATCGCCCTGCAAAACCAAAACAAAAAAATATCGGAGCAAAACCAAAAGAGAAAGCAAGCCTTGGTCTTTGCCGCGGACTATATCAAAACCGCCGAGGAGGAGATCGCGGCACTTGAACAAAAAACCGCCGGGCTCGAGGCTCAATTGGCCGGATACGACCAAACCAAAAGCGAGCTCGAAAAAGACAGGGTGGAGTCGGCAAACAGCGCAAGGGAAAAAAGCGCGGAGAGGGATATCCTGTTTGTCGAGACTACAAGACTCGAGGCCAAAAAAAATGAAAAACAGAAGGACCACGACGATATAATAAACAGACTCTGGGAGGAATACGCGCTCACAATGACCGAGGCCAAAGGGATCGCGGATTTTGCGGGCATAAAGGAGGAATCCGGCAAACCGGGCAATATACAAAGGGAGCTCGGCAAAGTAAAAAACGAAATCAGGGAACTCGGCGACGACGTAAACGTGAACGCCATAGAAGAATTCAAAGAAGTCAGCGAAAAATACAATTTCATGACCGCTCAGGAAAACGATCTCACCGGTTCGCTCGAAACCCTGCAAAAAATAATAGACAATTTGGAAACGGAAATGAAGAATGTATTCGCGACGTCCATGCTTCAAATAAACGAGAACTTCAAAATAGTGTTTTCGGAGCTTTTCGGAGGTGGGACGGCGGAGGTTATCTATGTGGATCCGGACGACGTGCTTGAAAGCGAGCTTGAAATAGAGGTGCAGCCCCCGGGCAAAAACGTAAAACACATATCGCTTTTATCCGGCGGCGAGCAGGCGTTTGTGGCAATTGCCCTGTATTTCGCGCTTTTGAAAATGAACCCGGCCCCCTTTTGCGTACTCGACGAAATAGAATCCGCCCTCGACGAAATAAACGTGGACAGGTTCGCCGCATATCTGAAAAGATACGCCGAACAGACGCAGTTCATAATCATCTCCCATAGGCGCGGGACGATGGAAGCCGCAAGCAGGCTGTACGGGATCACGATGCAGGACAAGGGGATTTCGAAATATTTGGCCTTGGACATAAACGAAGTCGAAAGAAAAATCAAAAAGATTGGAGCGTTATCGTAAATTTATGGGATTGTTCGACAAATTGAAAAACGGGCTGAAAAAGACCAAAGACGCCGTTTTGAACCAGTTCAACAATATTTTAAAGGCGTTTGTCAAAGTGGATGAGGAGCTTTTGGAAGAACTCGAGGAGATACTGATCGCTTCCGACGCCGGGGCGGGCACCGCCTCGGAAATAATGGAACGCCTGCGCTCCGAGATAAAAGAACGCAAGCTCTCCGACGGCGCCCAGGTGAAGGAAGCCCTTCAGGAGATAATAGAGGAGATAATCGGCGAAAACGAGGGGCTGCGCCTTGAGAGCGTGCCTTCCGCGGTTTTGGTCATCGGGGTAAACGGCGCGGGCAAAACCACGTCAATAGGCAAAATCGCCGCTATTTTGCGCCGAGAGCAAAAAACCGTGACGGTGGCCGCCGCCGACACATTCAGAGCCGCCGCCACGGAGCAGCTCGAAATATGGACAAAGAGGGCCGGAGTCGATATCGTAAAACACAAAGAGGGATCAGACCCCGCGGCGGTGGTCTTCGACGCGATACAGTCGTGCAAAAGCAAAAAAACCGACGTTTTGCTGATCGACACCGCGGGCAGGCTCCACAACAAGAAAAATCTCATGGAGGAGCTCGCCAAGATATCCAGGGTTATAACCCGCGAGCTGCCCGGGGCAGATATCGAGACCTTGCTCGTATTGGACGCCACCACGGGCCAGAACGCGGTGAATCAGGCCAAACAGTTCAAAAACTCCGCCGATATAACGGGGATAGTGCTGACCAAGCTCGACAGCTCGTCAAAGGGCGGGATAGTGATCTCCGTGCGCCGCGAGCTCGGCATACCGATAAAATTCATCGGGGTGGGGGAGACAATAGACGATTTGGAAAATTTTGACCGGAAAGAATTTGTGAAGGCGCTGTTTGATTAGGGGGGAACTAATGAAAAAAATAAAAATGGTTTTTGCTTCGGGCAACGCGGGAAAAATAAGGGAAATGGATTCTTTGGTAAAAAAAAACCTGAGCGGAATCGAAATACAGCTTTTGGGACTAAAGGACATCGGCTTTACAGATGAGATAATAGAAAACGGCGCCACTTTTGAGGAAAACGCGGAAATAAAGGCGCGCGCAGTATACGAGAAGGCCGGCATGATCTGTTTCGCGGAGGATTCGGGGCTGTGCGTGGATTATTTAAACGGCGCGCCGGGAATATATTCGGCGAGATACGGCGGCGGAAGCAGGGGGCTTTTGGACGAATTGAAAAACGTTTCCGAGTTTTTGCGGACTGCGCATTTTTACTGCGCGATTTATTGCGTCACGGGCAAAAATACCGGTTTTTGCGTGTCGGGAAGCTGCAGCGGGATGATCGCGCGCGAAATGGCCGGCGACAACGGTTTCGGGTACGACCCGGTTTTTTATTACCCTCCCGCAAAAAAAACCTTCGCCCAGCTTTCCGAAGAGGAAAAAAACAATGTCAGCCACCGCGCGAAAGCCGCGGAAAAATTCGCGGAAACTGTCGGAAAATATATCGAAAATGATTAAAAGGGGGCCTCATGAACAAAATCGGCGTTTTCGGGGGGACTTTCAATCCGGTGCACAGAGGCCACGAAATTACCGCGCTCGAATTTTACGATAAATTCTGTCTCGACCGCCTGCTGGTCATACCTTCCGGAATACCGCCCCACAAACAGGACGACACCAAAGTATCTCCGTATGCACGGCTTGAAATGTGCGAGCTCTGTTTCGGCAAATACAAAAACCGCAATATACAGGTTTCGGACATTGAGATAAAAAAAGAAGGCGTGAGCTATACTTTCGATACGCTTTCAGAACTTGTCAAAATATATCCAAAGGATCATATATATTTCTTAGCCGGCTCCGATATGTTTTTATCGATAGAATGCTGGCACAGATACGAAGAACTGCTTTCGATGTGCGTTTTCGCCGCGGCCTTCAGGCAAAACGGCACAGCGGAGAAAAATGAAGCGGAAACCCTGCGAAAAAATCTGACGGAGCGGGGGTACAGAATCGAGTTTCTGGAAAACGCCGCCTTTGAAATATCCTCCACAAAGCTCAGGGAAAAAATGAGAAGCGGCGATTTTGAGGGAGCGGGCAAGTATATAAGCCCCGAAGTTTTAAATTACATAAAAGAAAGAAAAATCTATGTTTTGCAATAAAAATAAAATACAGGCAGACGACCTTGCGGGGCTTCGGGAAATTGTGAAAGGCTTTGTGAACAAGAAGAGATATACGCACACCATAGGGGTCGAAAACGAAGCCGCGGAACTCGCGAAAATATACGAATGCGAAAAACCACTGGCCCAATCCCTCAGGGCGGCGGCCATTTTGCACGATATAACCAAAGAATTCGACAAACAGACACAGCTCGAAATATGCGGGGAGTATAATTTTAAACTGGAACCCGAGGACAAAAGGGCCGAAAAACCCATCCACGCGAAAACCGGCGCGTATATAGCCAGATTCGAATTCGGCGTATCCGACACCGCCTTCGGCGCCATATACAACCACACCTTGGGCTGCCCGCGCGGCGCGCCCCTGGCGGACAAGATAATCTATCTGGCGGACTACATAGAGCCAAACAGGAATTATCAGGAGTGCTTGGATATACGCGAATATTTTTATTCGAGGATCAAAAACGCGGAAAATATATCGGAAAAATATAAAATTTTAGACGCGGCGCTGCTTTTCTCCTACAACAAGACAATAGAATCGCTGCTCGGGGAAAATTTGTTCATCCACAAAAAAACGCTGCAATACAGAAATTCGTATATAGGTGAAAAAATTTTATGAATCAATACAAAGTCCAAAAATTGGCGGAGATCAAAAAAAAGAAACCGGCAAACAAAAAGAAAAAAAGCAAAACGGGGAAAGTTCTGACTGCGGGGAGGGTCATTCTGCTGACGTTTTTATCGCTGCTGCTTTCGTTTTTCCTCGCGGTCAACATTTTTTTGTACGTTTACAGGCCCTCTCAGGCCGAAGAGGATTATCTCGATTTGGACGACGAATTTGCCATTGTCATCGACGATGAAGGCGAGCAGTCTCCAAATCCGCCCGCGGATCCGGGCGACAAAAACAGCGACTGCTACACCATTCTCATACTCGGACAGGATGTGGGCGGGGGAAACACGGACACCATGATGCTCGCCATGTTCAACGTGAAGGAAAATACGATATCCGTTTTAAATGTCCCCAGGGACACATACGTGAGCACCAAAAACTTTTCGGGCAGGATAAACGCGGTATATGCCACAGGCTACAACAGAGCGGTCAGGGACGGAACCCCGAGGGGAGAGGAAGCCTCCAAGGCGGGTATAAGATATCTGAACGCCATGATAAAATACACATTCGGGCTCGAGGTCCAAAAATACGTCCTGCTCGATCTGGCGGGTTTCAAAGTGCTCGTCGACAGATTCGGCGGGGTGGATTTTGACGTGCCTTTCAGGATGAAATACACCGACCCCTACCAGAACCTGTACATAGACCTGCAGCCGGGCCTGCAGCCTTTGGACGGCAATAAAGCCGAGCAGCTGGTGAGGTTCCGGCACGGCGACCCCGGTTATCCCGGCTACGGCAGGACTATAAACGGGGTATTTTACCCCTCCGAGGATATAGGCAGAATACAGACCCAGCAGAGGTTTATCGCCGCGCTGCTGAAAAAGATGCTCAGCAAAATCGAGGTGAACACCATAAAAGCGCTCTTTGAGGTGGGGGAGGAATATATGGTCACCAACATCTCCATAGCCGACGCGGGCTGGTTCGCGGCCAAGATGACAAACGTCAAGCTCGAAAATATCCGCACGCACACGGTTCCCACCAACTGGATAAGCTCGGTTCTGAGGCTTGAGGCGTACAAAGCGGAGACCATCGAGATAATAAACAAATACTACAACCCGTATAAAAAGGACATACCCGAAACGAATTTCAATATATACGACAAAGACCTCGCGGGACTGGCAAAACCGGAAATAAACATAGACGGAAACACAATGGACTCTCTTGTCAACTGAAAATAATATGCGAAAGGAAAATTGATTTTAAATGGATGCGGCAAACGACAAAAATACAGCAAAACAGGATATAAAATATATCGAGATAAATCCCGGGCAGCTTGAAACATCAAAGACGCTGGCAGGGCGGATAAGCGCGGTCCTGGACGGCAAAATGGCCCGCGACATCAAAATACTCGAAGTAAACCGGCAGACGATCATCGCCGATTATTTCGTAGTGGCGACCGGAACCTCGCCCACGCACGTGAGGGCGCTGGCGGGAGAAGTCGAATTTCAAATGAGGGAAAAATTTGAAATATCGCCCTCAAGGATCAGCGGGCAGGGGAACGAGGACTGGATAATACTCGATTACGATTC
>WQXD01000176.1 GCA_009785015.1 Oscillospiraceae bacterium
TGCGATTTTGAACTTTTCCATTCCCAAACGCTCGACCCGCTCTACGGAGGACCGGGCATGTCAAAAGAATGGAAGCGGATTTACATAACGGGGCATAATATGCGTCTTGACGCAAAGACAATTTTGGAAGCCGGTCCGCTGAATTTTCATTTTGCCCAATATGAAATCGGCCAGCCCGGACTGCTTGAGAAAGCCGGTAAAATGACATCTTCCGAAAAACAGCGGGAAATGGTCAAACTGGCAAAAGAAGCGCATGACACAGCGTCCAAACTGTCCGGTGAAGCGTGCAGAAGGTGGGCGTGGCTTGAAAATTGGCTGTGGCGGGCTGAATTTCTCCACAGGACGAATATATAGTAACCATTAAAAGGAAGGGGATTATGAAAATGCAATCTGTATCTGTTTTGACCGACACGCTCTTCCAAAACGGCTTTATTTGTTCGGGGGCAAGCCACGAAGACGGCATAGTCGGAAAACTTGAAAGCCCTGCGGCAAAAAAAGCGCCCGATTGGAAAATTTGTCAATGGGCAACCAAATGCAACATATGCAAGGGAGCGTACAGCTCCAAAACAACCGGCTATTCCTACAAAACCGATTCGCAGCTCGTGTCCGTGTCGTGGGAAAAGGAAAAGCCCATCCTCACACTTGAGCTGCTCGCTTCAAAGGAATACGATTCGCCGCGCATAGGCTGGCAGCCCTGGCCTCATCTTCTTATTGAACAGTCATTTGTCCGGGATAAATTCCCTCCTTTGGGTGAACTGTTGTCGCTTATCCTCAATTTTGATTTTCGCATTCCCTGGTTTAGGCGCATGATGGATAATCCCGACAATTCGCTTCACACCGCGCAAGCCAATATATTTTTTACCGTGAACTCCATGAAAAACGAAGATATGTTTTGGTTCGGAGTTCCCGCCTTTGACGTCCGATACCGCCATATAGCGAATTTCCAGGCCGAAGACACGGGTAAAGACGACGCAAGTCACAAATATATATATCTTGCAGCTCAAGACAATTTTACAAATAAATCCGCGCACGACGGGGAAATCATAGAATATGAAAAAGATCTGCTTCCTCTAATAAAAGGAGGCTTGCGCGACGCTGCAAAGGCAAAGTTTCTTTTATCCGACGATATAAGCGAATACGCGGTTACTTCCTGTAATATCGGCTTTGAAATGCCCGGAACATTCGACGCTTCGTTTGAAATCTACCGTCTCGGCCTTGAAGCTGTTAAGCGTTGAAAAATTTATGCGGATTTTTGGGCTATTGGGCTATTCTAACGGAGGTTGCTTATACTGCGGAGTTTTGCCTTTTTTCATGTTGACAAATTTGCGTATTTGTGCTATACTTTTCAAAAATAGATTTCAAGGAGGAAAAAGTACGATGAAAAAGAATATAGCCGTATGTTTTTTTGCGGCGCTTTTGATTGCGGCTTGCTTTATCCTGCTTTTGCCTTCCGGCGCCTTTGACGGAAACGACTACGACGGCGGAGGAGGCGGCGACTGGGGCGGCGGCGACTGGGACAGCGACTACAGCGGCGGAGGGGGCGGCGACGACGTAAGCGACTGGATCGCGATTATTGTGGTGATAGTCTTTGTCGCCATTGTCTGGTTTTTCCTGAAAAACAAGGGTGAGGTTAAAAGCGGGGGAGGGGCAGTGAGGCCGAGCTCAAACGAGGGGCTGCACATAAAACTGCCCGACAGAACCGCGGAAATCGAAAACATAATCAAGAGCCGTGACCCCAACTTTTCGGCGGGCGACTTTCTGTCGTTCGCCAAAAGAGTATACATAGACATACAGACCGCATGGTGCAAGCGCGACTTGACCACCGTGCGCGCACTGCTGCACGACAACCTGTACGACGCGACGGTCAAACAGGTGCAGGCGAAAATCGAGCAGGGGGTGATTTACCACTACGAGAGCATGGTGGTCAACACATCGTATCTGACAAGCTACGCCGGCGAGGCGCAGTTCGAATACCTGACAATCTACTTAAACGCGAGGATGATCGACTGGCAGGAAGACGAGAAGACGGGGGCGATACTGCGCGGGGACAAGGTTACGCGGTGGGATCTGCGGTACAAGATGAAATTCATGCGGTCGGCGGGTGTGGTGACCAAAGAGGAAAGTGCGGGAGCGGTGGAGCACCGTTGCCCGAATTGCGGGGCGCCGCTGGCGATGACGTCTTCGGCGAAGTGCGAGTACTGCGGAGCGGCGGTTACGACGGGACAGTACAGCTGGGTGCTTTCCGATTTCGGCACCATTCGAAACGATACCATCGACGACGGCGTCAAAACCGTTTAAAATACACGCCGTGCAGCTGTAATTTTGTCTGTTTTGTAATTAATCCAGCTCCGCGTATTTTTCCATCAGATTGTCGATTGCCTTTTGAACGGAAGCTTCGTTTTTTTCGCTTAGAGAAGCCGATTCGTTTTTGTTTCCGCGGACCATCAAATATACTTTTTCTTTCATGCCGCCGAAATTATATGTCTCGTCCAGACTGTATTTGCGCTGGCTGAATACAATGTCGAGCATTTGCCTGGATTCCTCGTCGCGGGTATTCTTGTATACGAGCGTCTTGTCATAATACGCGGGCAGTATCTGCCGCTTGCCTTCGTATGCCATCGCCTCTATGATCCCGCCTACCATTTCCGCGTCTTCGGCGGGCAGGGAAGTGGTCACGGCAAGCACATATACCCCGTCATTCACGGGGGAATAATATTCAATCTGGGATTCGTCGAACTTGGGCACGGGGAGCAAACCGAAATCGTCCTCCATGCCCCTGTTCATCCTGGCAGTATCGAGTACCTGATGCATAAACAGCGCCCTTCCGTCGGAAAACACTTTCTGCGCGTAATTCCATTCTCCCGAAGGCAGTTTCCATTTCGCCGAATTCGTTCCGTCGAACACCGCGTCGCCTTCATTTAATAAGCGGTTTATCTTTTCGATGGCGACGACGAATTTCGGGCGCGTTATATCAAAGACGATCTCAAAATCCGAAACCTTGTCAAATATGGTGCAGTCGAAAGCCGACAACAGACTTATAACCAAATGGACGTCGTTGGCGTACATACCGAACTGGTCGTCGAAAGTCATTTTGCCGTCGCCGTCGAGGTCGCGTTTTGCCGTACGCATGACTTCGTCCAACTTGTCGATAGTCCATTTTCCTTCAATCACGATGTCATATAGATTTTCCAGCCCGATCTGCTGATGTATGTTTTTATTGAAAGCGACTACAAACGTGCCGTCGTAGGCGTACATATTGATGTCCCCCGCGAGGAAAAATATTTTTCCTTTAAGAGGCAGGTCGCGCACGATGGCATAGTCCCACCAACTGCGGTTCGGATCGATACAGGGCGTCGTATTCAAATCGCACAGATAGCCGTCCGCGGCAAGCACCACGGCGTTTGAGAGGCGCGGGAAAGCGAAATCGAACATTTTGTCCCCGGCTTTCACGGAATTTTTAATCTTGGCCTCAAAAGTGAGGAAAGGAATCTCCAATTGAGTCAACGTCACGTCAAAAAGATCCTCGACGGTTTTGTTACGCCGGAAAGTGGCGTCGTCGACCAAATCTCCCGTTTCGGATTCGGGGCATATCGCCTCATTACCCCATAAAGTCTCAGACGGGGTAGCGATATTTATTACACGCCCGCCGTAAGTTTTGTCGGGCAGGTTCGGGATTTCTTCGGTTTTTGCGGCGTTTGCGCCGCCTTGAATTTCGTTTTCGTTTTCGCCGCTGTTTGGCGGGGCGGTCTTTTCGGCGCAGGAAAGCGCGAAGACGGCAGCCGCGAGAATGACAATCAACAAAAAAACAGATGATGCGCGTGTTTTTTTCATATTTCCTCCTAATTAATTTTATTACAAATGCATAGGGCAGTTAAGGAATACGGCGCGGTTTCAATGTCAAGCACAGAAGAATAATTTATCCGCGCGAAGGTTTTTGAAACAAAATCAGGTATGCTAAAATCATTGAGGCTTTCAAGCGACGGTCCCGACAAAGTCACGATTCCGGCGTCGTTCATTCCGGTAAAACCGGATGTATCGACCGCGATTTTGCGGCTTATCCCCTCAGGATTGATTATCATAACCGTTACGCCGCCGCCGTCGGCGGTCGCTGTGATTTCAAGGCGGGAATCGCCGCTGTCCTCGACAATTGCGGGAACAACATTCGCCCGGCAAAGATTTGAATACATGGATAAAACCTGAAACTGCGCCGTTACGTGGCTCTCCCCGGGTTTGGTGCGTATGCACGAAGCCCACCATGCGTTTGTCAGGTTTGAAAAATTGCATATATCGACAATATCGCCGTTTTTCTGGAATACATTCAGGAATTTGGCGCAGAGCAGCGCGTTTCCGAGAGTGCTTATGAACACTCTGTGCTGTCCCCAGCTCCCTCCCGTGATGTTCCATTCGCATACCGCGATTTTTATTTTGTCTTTATATCCGCATTCTTCTATATCTTTGCGCACGCTCTCTATATGTTCGCTTACATTTATGGACTTGGAGAGCATATCTTCAAAAACAGCGTCCAAATCCGCCGTTCCGTCTCCGGAATAATTTGCCGGATAACAGTGTATATCAAGTATGTCTATCTTATCTCCGATTTGTTTCAATAACGGCCTGTTCCAGTCGCCAAACGCGCCGTTTGCGACAAATATAACGGAATCATCGACTTTTTTCATGGCGTCATAAAATTTTTGGTATCCTTTGACATAGCCGTCAAAACCTCTGTACCCCGTTTCCCAGCTTCCGTACATTTCGTTGCCTATTTCCCAATATTTCACATTATACGGTTCGGCGTGACCGTTTTTGGCGCGTAAGGCGCCGTAATATGTATCAATGCCGCCGTTGCAGTATTCCACCCAATTTGCCGCTTCCCGCGCCGTTCCGGTTCCGAGATTTACGCATATAAACGGCTCGGTTCCGGTTTGCTTGCATAACTGCACAAATTCGTCGATCCCCACATCGTTCGGTTCAATGAGCCTGTAATTTCTGCCCGACCGGATATGCGACTGCCTGTAATCCCATGAAACGTCACTCCAATGATAATTATCCTGTGAACTTCGCATGGTGCGGTCGCCGACGGCGTTTTCCCAATGGTAAATATCCGCATAACAGCCGCCGGGAAAACGGATAATATTCGGCTTCAGTTCTTTTATACGCCAAACGACGTCTTTTCGCCAGCCGCATATGTTATCGCGCGGCATGAGGCTTGCGTTTTCCAGCAGCAAACTGCCGGCGCCTTTGAACCGTATGCAAAAATCGGCTTCGTCGTCGTTCTGCCGGGGCGTAAAAACAAATTCATGTTTGCGCCATTCATTGCCGTTTGAGCTTGATTTTATTACGGCGCCGTCATATTTTAAGAAAAAAGGCCCGTAATCCTTCCCTATGAGCACTTCGATTTCTCCGCAGTCGAATTTCGCGCATATACTTCCCGTATATTCCATATTTTTTTCGACGGGAATGCGGTGCTGTATAATCGAATTATAATCTTCTTTATCAATAGTACATTCGATTTTCTGGCAATAGCCGTTGTTGAATCCGCTTTTCTCGACAGAAGCGAAAATATTGTTTCTGGTTTTGAGAAGTTCCCAAAAATGAGCGACGGAATTTCCGAGCGGCACGTCGTCGAATTTGCGGTTGACCAAAAGTTCGGCCCACATGCCGCTTATATGCCTCTCGAGATATTCCATGAAATTTCCGTAAATAAACGGATTGATGCCGGCTTTTTTTTCGTTTTTGATTTTGACTTTCCCAAAAAAGCGTTTTTCGAACGGGGCTGCATCCATAATTATGATCCTCCGAGTAATATAAATTTGTTTCAACTATTGACTTTTAAAGCGGTTTATGTTATCATAACTAAAAAAATATAGCATATACATGGGGGACGTGGCAGATGGGCAAAATGATTGTCGTATCTTACGGCAGGGATATTTTAAAAAATACTTGCGAAACTTTGGCAAAATCGGATATCGGCTCGTATTTAAAAACGGATCACGCGGTATCGATAAAGCCCAATCTCGTCGTGGCGCGTCCCGCGGGCGGCGGCGCCACCACGCACCCTGAGGCAGTTGAGGGAATTATAGTTTTTTTGAAAGATTTCGGGGTAAAAAAGATAAAGATCATCGAGGGTTCATGGGTCGGCGACAGCACGAAACGCGCGTATAAAAACTGCGGATATGAAGAGCTTTCAAAAAAATACAACATTCCGTTAATAGACCTCAAACATGACAAATTCGTCACGCTCAAAAGCGGAGGATTCAAAATCGAAGTTTGTGAAGAAGCGGTCAATACGGATTTTTTAATCAATGTGCCGGTGTTGAAAGCGCATTGCCAGACCCGTTTTACCTGCTGTATGAAAAATTTGAAAGGCTGCATATCCGACGACGAAAAAAGACGCTTTCACACAATGGGTTTGCACAAACCCATCGCGGCCTTAAATGCGCTCGTCAAAACCGGATACTGCGTAGTGGACGGCATCTGCGGCGACTTATCGTTTGAGGAAGGCGGAACGCCCGTTGAGGCGAACCGCATCATAGCCGGGCAAAACCCGCTCACCGTCGATTCATATTGCGCGGAGCTCATCGGGTATAAGGCGGACGAAATAGGTTACTTGACTTACGGGAAAGAAATGGGGATCGGGCAATATTATTCTTCCAAAACGGAGATCGTCGAATTGAACGCGCAGGACAAGCCGGTTTGCGAACCCGGAAGTTTCCGGAGAAGCTGCGATTATGACAATATCGTGACGGAAGACGCGGCGTGTTCGGCGTGTTATTCGTCTCTGATGTTCGCTCTTTATCGGCTGGGCGGAAAGGCACGCGCACAGTCTAAGATTCATATCGGGCAGGGTTTCAAAGGCAAAAGCGGGGACGGTATCGGGATTGGCAGCTGTACGCGGGGATTTGTGAAGTGCGTGACCGGATGCCCGCCGAAGGCGACCGATATTATGGAGATGCTTGGGAGCCGGGAGTAAAATTTTATGAAAATTGTGCTGCAAAGAGTCAGCCGCGCATCCGTTGCGGTCGATGGCGAAATCACCGGCAGCATCGGCAGGGGATATGTCGTCCTGCTCGGCGTCGCCTGCGATGACGACAAATCCAAAGTTGAAAAAATGGTCGACAAGATACAGAAGCTGCGGATATTTTCCGATGAAAACCATAAAACCAATTTATCAGCCGGCGATATCAACGGCGGCATATTGGTTGTGTCCCAGTTCACACTGTACGCCGATTGCAAAAAAGGCAACCGGCCGAGCTTTGCAAACGCAGCGGCTCCCGCACTCGCAAGGGAGCTTTACGATCACTTCATCGAATACGCGCAGGGTAAATTTGAAAAAGTCGGGCATGGGATTTTCGGCGCAAGCATGCAGGTGGAACTTGTGAACGACGGGCCGTTTACCGTGATTTTAGAGGAATAAATGAAAAAAACAATATTATATATATTTTTGATTCTGGCTTTTATTTTAACCTCCTGCTCTGCGCCGCCTGACGATTTGCCTGTCCAAACAACAGCATCGTCCAAAGCCGCCGTCATCGATTCGGCGGAAACATCGGAACCGGAAAAAACTTCGCAAGCGGAAATTGAAATTGAAATTGATTTTGAAACCGAAGCCGGCTTCATGGACGTTTTTGTCTTTGCCACAGGCAAATCGGACGCGATCTTGATAACCACCGAAAATCACGCGGTTTTAATCGATACGGGCGAAAATAAAAACGGCCCGGCGATTGCGGATTATCTGATAAATCGCGGCATAGACGAAATAGATTATCTGATAATTACGCATTTTCACAAAGATCACATAGGGGGCGCGGACACGATAATCAAAAACTTCGGCGTAAAAAAAGTGATAGTCCCCAATTACGGCAA
>WQXD01000177.1 GCA_009785015.1 Oscillospiraceae bacterium
AAAAATATACATCGGTATAATCCGATTATTCCGATTATATCACATAAACGCGGTTTTTGCAAGATTTATTTGCCGGTACGGAAAATTTACAAAAAAGTCTTTAATTTTTTTCGCCCATGGGGTATAATAATTTTACGGGGGGCGGCCGCTATATGGAAATAACGGGAAAAATTTTCAACATACAGAGATTTTCGATCTACGACGGGCCGGGGGCGCGGACCGTGGTGTTTTTTTCGGGGTGCAATTTAAAATGCGCCTGGTGCCACAACCCGGAATCCGTTTCAAACCGGCAGCAGCTCAAATTCAATTTTGAGCAGTGCATTTTATGCGGCAGGTGTTTTGAGCTGTGTGAAAGAGGGGCGCACAAACTAAAAGACGGCGCGCATATATTGGACAGGAGCAAATGCGAAGCGTGCGGCAGGTGCGCGGGGGAATGCTGGGCCGAGGCGCTTGTCCCGGTGTGCCGCGGGGTGACCGTGCCCGAGCTCGAAAAATCGATCAAAACAGATGAGCCCTATTTCAAAAATTCCGGCGGCGGGGTCACTTTTTCGGGCGGCGAGCCCATGCTGCAAGCCGATTTTCTGCGCGAAATTTTAAAAGTTTGCAAAACTTCAAAAATCCACACCGCCGTAGATACCGCCGGAGCGGTGGAATTCGAGGCATTTGAAAAAATTATGCCGTTTTGCGATCTGTTTTTATACGACGTAAAAACATACGACGCAAACCTGCACAAAAAACTGACGGGAGTATCAAACAAACTGATACTCGAAAATTTGAAAAGGCTCGCGGCGGTTTCAAAAGTTTTGGTGCGAGTGCCGGTCATTGCCGGCGCAAACGGAAATATCGGCGAAATGGAAGCCATCGCGAAATTTTTAAAAGAAACAGACATAAACCGATGCGAGCTTCTCCCATATCACAAATTCGGCGAGGGGAAATATATATCCCTCGGGATGCCCTATGAAAATATATTCGAAGAGCCGCGCGGGGTCCTGATGGATGAGATAAGAGCTTTGTTTTGCGCGAATGATATAAACGTAATGTAAATATATTGAGTAAAGAGAGGAAAAAGCCATGGCAAAAACAGTGAAAATGTTAAACGAGGAAAAAGTCGCGCTGTCGCCTTTGTACGAAGAAAGGATCAAGGCGCTGTGCCGCGACAAGCAGAAAATCAACGAAGAAAAAATAAAAGCCTTGGGCAGCATCAATATCGACGACCACGGCTTTGTGTATTTCCCCGATTTCAAGTTTGTGCCCGAAGTAAAAAGAGATTACGGCAAAGTGACGGGAATGTACGAAATAGGTGTGAATTTCAGGAGATTTTTAAACGAAAGCCCCCAGTACACCAACAAAAACAGCGCGCTCGGCGGGGCGTGGATAAGCTATCTGGCAGCTTGGGTGCCCATGGGCATCGCCCCGGCCGATTATCCCCATGACTTGAAAAAAATCTGGGACAAATACAAGATAACGCAGCCGGGGTTCGGCGCGATGAACCACTGCGCGGGGGATATGGAGACGGGCCTGAAATTGGGCTGGAAGGGCCTGCTTGAGAAGATAAGGTATTACCGGAAGTTCAACAGCCCCGCCGACACGACGTTTTACGACGGCGAGGAACAGCTTGTGCTCGGAATTATCGAATGGGTGCAGAAAATCGCCTCCCACGCAAAACAACTCGCAGAAAGCGAGCAGGACGCGAACGCCAGAAACAACCTGGCCGAAATAGCCGAAATAAACGAAAAGCTGGCAAAAAAACCGCCCGAAACAATGCGGGAGGCCTGCCAGTTCATCGCGCATTTCCAGAGCGTGGACAGAATGTATTTCGCGGGGGGCGCCCTGGATCAACTGGATGAAAAGCTCCGCCCTTATTATGAAAGGGATATAAAAGCCGGAAGGCTGACCGATGAGCAGGCCGTTTGGTATATTGCCAGCGTGTTTTTCAACGACACGCATTATTCGCAGATTGCGGGCCTTTCGCCCGACGGCTCGCGCGATATGACCTCAAGGCTCTCCTTTATAATCTTGGACGCCATGCACCATATCAAAATCCCGGTGAATCTGGCCCTGAGGCTGCACGACAAAGTGAACAAAACATTGCTGAAGAGGTCCCTCGAATATATGATCGAGGACGGCTCGGGCGTGTGCTATTCGTGCAATATAGGCTGCGAGGAAGGGTACGCCAAAAACGGCTACGCCCCCGCCTTGGGCCGGATGAGGGCAAAAGTGGGCTGCAACTGGGTCGCCGTTCCGGGCCGGGAATATCCGCTGCAGGACGTCACCAGGGTGAACATGGCGCAGGCGCTGATTTTCGCTTTGGCCGATATACGAAAAGAAAAAAAGTACGCCATGGAAGCCTTATTCGGCAGATTCGCGTTTCACCTGAAAAAAATGGTGGACAGCATACTCGCGGGTTTTGACAGGCATTTCGAGGTCATCTCGAAAAATATGCCCGAAATCGTGTATAACCTTTTTATGCACGGGCCGGTTGAGCGCGGCTTAAACTGCGCGGAGGGCGGCGTGGACATAATGAACTTCAACATAGACGGGATAGCTTTGGCGACTGTCGCCGATTCATTTGCCGCCGTCGAACAAAGGGTCGTCAATGAAAAGAAACTGAGCTTTGAGGAACTGTTTGAGGTTTTGGACGCGAATTTCGAGGGTAGGGAAAATATACGGCTGATGCTGAAAAATATAAAAAGGTTCGGCGACCCCGATTCGCCCGCGGTTTTCTGGGCTGAAAAAATCAGGGACGAATTCGTGAAGCTCTGCCGGCAAAACACGCCGAAACACAAAATAAAGATAATTCCGGGACTGTTTTCCCACGGGGATGTGTATTCCTACGGCAAAAACACGAAGGCCACCCCGAACGGAAGGTTCGCAGGCGAACCGATATCGCACTCAAATGAACCCGACCCCGGATTCGCGAGGGGATTGGACAGCTTTTCGCCCTCGCTCAAGGCCACCGCAGTCGCGAAATTACAGGCGGGTTACGGCAATTCCGCCCCGCTCCATTTGGACATCGACACGAATATGCTGTCAAAAAACGGCGGTATAGACGCGCTTATTGCGCTGCTGCACGCGCACAACCATATGGGCGGCACTTTAGTCAACATGAACTGCCTGAGCGAGCAAAAATTGATGGAAGCCCACAATGACCCCGCGAGCCACCCGGATTTGGTTGTGAGGGTGACCGGATATTCGGCGTTTTTCGCCTCTTTGTCAAAAGAATACAGGCAGCAGATAATAGACAGGTTCCTTTCGTCGAAGTGAAAATAAAAAAAATATATAAACATATCAGGAGGAAAAAACATGAAAGCGGCGGTATATCAGGATATAGACAAAATTGAGGTACAGGAAGCGGATACTCCGGTTTGCGACGATGAAAGCATATTGATGCGCGTGAAGGCTTGCGCGGTATGCGGGTCGGACGTGAGGATTTTTCATCACGGCAACAACAGGGTCGTCCCCCCTCAGATAATCGGGCACGAGATGTCGGGGATTATAGAGAGCGTGGGCAAAAACGTAAAAGGCTTTGTCCCCGGCGACAGGATAGCGGTGGGAGCGGATGTGCCGTGCGGGGAATGTATTTTTTGTAAATCCGGAATAGGCAACAACTGCCAGATCAATTATGCGATGGGTTATCAGTTCCCGGGCGGGTTCGCCGAATATGTCTGCCTGAACAGGACGGTGGTCAGCTACGGGCCCGTCACGAAAATTCCGGACCATGTGAGCTACGACGAAGCGGCGCTCGCCGAACCGCTCGGCTGCGTCATAAACGCGCTCGAGCTCTCAGGGGTGAGAATCGGCGACACGTTTGTTTTGATAGGGGCGGGGCCCATAGGTTTAATGCTAATGAATGTGGCGAAAATGATGGGCGCCTGCAAGGTGATTGTGATCGAGCTGGTAAAGCCCAGGCTTGAAATTGCCAAAAAATTCGGGGCGGACGTCTGTATCTGCCCGGCGGAGGAAGACGCGGTGACACGCGTGCTCGAAGAGACGGGCGGGCTCGGCGCGGATATAGTATATACGGCGAACTCGGTTCCCTCCACTCAGGCGGACGCCCTGAAAATGGCCAAAAACAGGGGAAGGGTATGCTTTTTCGGCGGGCTCAGCAAGGACAGGGCCGAAGTCACGGTCAACACCAATATGATACACTACAAAGAATTGTTCGTCCACGGGGCGCACGGGTCGATGCCCGTCCACCACATGAAAGCCGTAGGCCTTATTTCCTCCGGCAAAATCGACATAAAAAAATTCCTCTCGCATAAACTTCCCCTTGAAAATATACGCGAAGGTTTCAGGATCGCCGAAAGCTACGAAGGCCTGAGAGTGGTAATCAACCCGTGATCAAAACTCCTAAAAATATGGCGGCGGGAGCAGAGCTCCCGCCCTGCGATGGTGGTGAAAACGATGTGCGCGTGTGAATCAATAACGGCCAAATGGTACAGTAAAATTTTTAGCATTATTCTATCAATATTTTTATTGGCATCAATGTTCGCCGTAACAGTCAGAGCGCGTTCGGATATAACCGTAAAAGAAATCACATCGGGATTGGGGTACGAAAGTATCGGCAATTTCTCCGAAGGATTGGCCATTGTATGGCAAAACAACAAAAGCGGTTTTATCGACAAAACGGGAAAACTTGTTGTCCCTTGCGTTTATGATAAAGCCGAATCTTTCATCGGGGGAATTGCGCGCGTGGAGATAGGCGGAAAATGTAATTACATAGGTGAATCAGGCAAATTCTTGATAACGGTTGAATACGATGAAGTCGGTGATTTTTCAGATGGAATGGCTTGGATAAGAAAAGGTGAAAAATACGGATATATCGACAAAACGGGAGAACTTGTCATACCTATGATTTATGATTTCTATAATAATGAATGGATGAATGTTTGTGATTTCGCCGAAGGCTTGGCCGCTGTCAGCATTGAAGGCAAATGCGGTTTTATCGACAAAACCGGGGAACTTGTCATACCTGCAATATATGACGGCGATTTTTGGGGTGGCGAATGGGCGCGTTATTTCCCTAAATTCGACGATGGGATAGTCCGTGTCACAAAAGACGGAAACGCGGGTTGTATTGACAAAACAGGAAAAGTTGTTATTGCGTTTGAATATGACTGGCTGGGAAATAGCTGGACGGGGTTTTTCTGCGAAGGATTGGGGCGTATTTATAAATATGATGAAGATGGAAACAGAAAAACCGGATTCATTGACAAAAACGGCAATGTTGTCGTGCCGTTGGGATATTATGATATGATATCGGATTTTAACGGTACATTGGCGTATGTTGAAATTTACAATCAGGGCGGCGCCTATATTGACAAAACCGGAAAGCTTGTCACCCCGTTTGGATATTACGCCGACCAATGGAGCGAGCATTTTTACGCCCCTGCTTTTGAGGGTATGACGATTGCTCTGCAAAAAGACGGCGGATTTGTTTTCCTTGACGAAAAAGGCAGCGTTATCGGGCCATATAGCGAAATAAATCCTTTTTCATATGGACTTGCGTATGTCAACAGCGAAAATATTCACGGATTTATTGACAAAAAGGGGAATTTAATTATTCCAACGGGAGATTATGATTCGGTACGTAAATTTTACGATGGTTTGTCTTGTGTGACAAAAGACAATAAGAGCGGCTATATTGACACTAACGGTGAATTTGTCGTCCCGCTTATTTACGATTCCGTCATGGACTTCAATGAAGGTTTGGCTGTAGGGCAAAAAGACGGCAAATGGGTAATATTGGAAATCGCGGATTATTCGCTTGCTGACATATCTCCGGAAACAGGAAATTATTTCGGCGTTTTGTTTGTTCTTGTTTATACGGTTATATTGGCGATTGGAAGCATCGTTTACCGATATAAAACTGTTTCCAGACGGTAATCCCGGTCGCCCGTCATCGCGAGGAGCGCAGCGACGCGGCGATCCAGAAAAAACGGCTGGATTGCTTCCCTCCACCCGCCACGTTTCACTCGCGGTCGCGGTCGCAATGACGGACTGGAAAACACACCAGCAGCATGATGAAATTTGTTCTTTCAAAAGCCGCCAATTTCAAGGCTTCTCTGGTATAATTCCAAGGGTAGTGTTATAATATCATTCAAACCTCGCGAATACCAAACAACAAGGCGGTACGCCGCTACGTTAGTGGTATAGGGTTTTTATGCAGATAATTTATATTTTGTACACTGCCTATTTGCGATTATAAATTATAAAGGTGCAAAAATCATGAAAGAATTACCAGTCAGAAAGAGTATACGCCTGAAAGGGTATGATTATTCAAAAGCGGGATATTATTATATAACAATATGTGTGAAAAACGGACATGAGATGTTGTGGGAAGAAGAACGCAATGTAGGGGCGCGCATTGCGCGTCCGTTGTCCCAAATCGGAAGAATCGTAAAAACCGCAATCGAAAATATTTCGGAATTTTATGGGAATGTAAAAATTGACAAGTATGTAATCATGCCAAATCATATACACATAATAATGATATTACGTGAAATTGACAGCGGACGCGCAATGCGCGCCCCTACAATATCGACGATTATCAACCAAATGAAAGGGTATGTAACAAAACAGATTGGTTTTTCAATTTGGCAAAAGTTATTTTATGAGGAAATCATCAGAAACGAGGAAGCATACCGTAATATATGGCAATACATAGAAAATAATCCGGCTAAATGGGCTGAGGACGATTATTTTGCTAAAAAGTGAAACTTAATTTTATAGGAGGAATATGGGGGAATTTATAGTTGCGGTAAAATCTATAATTTTATATAACCGCAAAGCGTTATTAGTGCAACGATATGGGGATGAAAAATGGGAATGCCCAGGCGGAAAAGTTGAATTTGGTGAAAGTTTACATGAAGCTCTACGACGTGAAATAAGAGAAGAAACGGGCTTAGAAAATATCCGCATAGAAAAATTAGTTTATGCAATGACTGGCAAAATAAATCCTGAAATACAACTTGTAGGGCTTATGTATCTTAGTCATGCAAGCAACGATGAAATCGTATTATCGTCCTATGAACATAAACGGTTTATGTGGGCTAATAAAAAAGATTTCATAAATTTATTAAACAAAAATATGTTGAGCGAATTAAATAAAACTTCTATTTTAGACACATTAGAAATTAACTGAAAATAAGCATTTTCTCAGTTTTACACTGTTAAAAGAAGTAAATAAAATGCAACGATAAAAAATAAGCCAGATTGAAAATGAAAGCCAAATGCACAAAAGATGATGTGATTTTCTGAAGACGAACTGCTTTCGCCTGCCGAATTTTAAAAACCCCATTTTGGGGTTTTTCACTTTGTTTGGAATGTTTGTTCGCAATGCTTTGTACTCGCCTGTCTGCGTTGCAGTATCATTTGTGGATTCGCCGTTTCGTGGATTTCCGGAATTACGTCAAAATGACGTAATTCCAAAATCGCATCCTGCCTAAGCAAAACAAAACTTAAAATTTGCAAAAATGATTGACAAATGACGAAAAACATGATAGAATTGAGGAAAAAGACGCCAAAAAGTCGTACTGTTTTTTGCGAGGTAGCACTTTGGCAGATGGGGTGTGGTATGATGGCAAAAAGATATATATTAGCGGCGGTAGTGATCGCCGCAGTAACGATCGGAGGTTACGGGTGTATGGGTGAACGCGAATACCGCGATGCGAACGAGGGCGCGCTGACGTATATGGAGGAAAAGTACGGTGAGAAGTTCGAGTACATCAAGTCGCACGGGTGGCTGATGTCGACGAAGAGCCGGGGTATACTCGTGTCGTGCGAGACATATCCTGGCAAGGAGATATACATATCGATCGTGAAGGAGGGGAAGAA
>WQXD01000178.1 GCA_009785015.1 Oscillospiraceae bacterium
CTCCTTTTCAAATTATAATATTGTTGTTGTACATAGATATGTTTCCCGCATAATTTTCAAATGTTTTGCCTTCATCTTTATACACCAAAATCCTCGTGGCGATTTTGTCGATGAAAAACGTGTCGTGGCTCACGAATATGACCGTTCCCGGAAAATTTAAAACGGCCCATTCCATACTCTGTATCGAAACGATATCGAGATGATTCGTCGGTTCGTCGAGTATTATCGTAGTGCACCCCGAAAGCAGGCATTTCATCAGCGCGACCCTTGCCCGCTGGCCGCCCGACAGGTTCATTATTTTATCCCCCAGCGCAAACTCCGAAAAGCCGAAAAGCCCCAGAAATTTATTCACCGTCTTTCTCGCTGCGGAATAGGCCGCGCCGTATATGTTTACGTTATGGGTCACCGTATCGTTTTCGTCCAATTCGTCCAGCACCTGATTGAAATATACCTTCGTCGCCCCTGCCCCCCATTTTATTTTTCCGGCAGAAGGCTCCATCTCCCCCGTCAGTATCTTTATCAGGGTGGACTTGCCGCACCCGTTTCGTCCGATTACGGCCATGCGCTCGCCGCCGAATAACTCGAAACCCACATTCTCAAAAATCATCCTGTCGCCGTACCGTGCCGATATATTTTCGGCATTCAATATTTTGTCCGGCACGTGCATATTCTGATACAGCGAAGTGACGACGGTTTCGGCGGGAAGCGGCGTTATTCTTTTGCTTATTTTCGATATTTGCTTCTCTATCCTGCCGCGTTCCCCTTTATTGCTTTTGATTATCTTCTGCAGTTCGGCTCTGTCTTTTATCGCGTTTTCCTCCATTATGAGCAGCTCTTCTTCGTGTATGAAACCGCTCATGATTTCTTTGCGCCGGATTCTCTTCAATCTGACATATTCAGAGTAACCGCCTTCATATTCGTATAACCCGTTGTTTTCTATTTCAATTATTTTCTCCGCCACAACGTCGAGAAAACTGCGGTCGTGCGATATGGCCATCACGGCCGCCGAGCTTTTTTTCAGCCACTCCGCAAGCCAGTTAACCCCGTCGGTATCGAGAAAATTCGTCGGCTCGTCCAGCAGTATGACGTCGGGATTTTTTATGAGCAGCAGCGCGAGGCTCGCCCGGTTCCGCCAGCCGCCCGACAACCGCGTCACGGGCATCTGCCGGTGTTCTTCGCTGAAGTTCAATTTGGACAAAACCGTCGCGATTTTGTACTTATAGTTCCAGCCGTCCAATCCGTCCATCTCGGAAAACAGCTCCATCTGCCTGTTTACGAGTATTTTCATGGCTTTTTCGTCTTTGCAAGCGGATATTTCATTTTCAATTGCGCTCAGGTGTTTTTCCAGTTCATGCACCCGGTAAAACTCCTTGTCCAAAATATCCGATATGCATTCGTCGTCGTTCAATTCCGAAAACTGCGAAAAATACCCGAAAGATACCCCCTCGTCGATTTCTATCGTTCCGCCGTCGGGTTGTTCCTGCCCTAAAATCAATTTGAACAAAGTCGTTTTCCCGCAGCCGTTTTTGCCCACCAACCCTATTTTCTCGGATTTGCCGGCTCTGAAAAATATGTTGTGCAGCACAGTATTGCCGCCGTATCTTTTTGTGACCGAATTTACCCTTATTATGCTCATGGTCCCTGTTTCCCGCTTTTTTTGCGTTATTTTGATTCCATTGTGACAATGATTTTCAAGTTATGAGTATTATACCAAATGCCGGTATAAATATCAAGGGGTCTTGTCAACTATTTACATTTGTTTTAATCCTCCGCGAATGTATAGCCCGCGTTTCGGATGGCTTTTTTGATGTCCAAAAAATGGGTTTTGTTTTTCGTTTCCATCGAAATATGCAAAAAACAGCCGTTTATATCGGTGTTTTCGCCGCCGGGATTGTGCAAAACTTTTGTGACGTTCGCTCCGAAACCGGCGATAATAGAGGACACCTCCTTTAACTGCCCCGGCTTGTCGAGCATTTCGATCTTCAATTCCGAAAGCCGTCCCGTGGTGAGCAGTCCCCTGTTTATCACGCGGGACAAAATATTCACGTCGATATTGCCCCCCGAAACAACGGCGCACACTTTTTTCCCCTTTATGGGCAGCTTGTCAAACATGGCGGCCGCGACCGAGACCGCCCCCGCGCCTTCGGCCACCAACTTTTGCTGTTCCATCAGGGTCAAAATGGCAGTCGCGATTTCGTCGTCGGATACTGTGACAATTTCGTCGACATACCGGGTGCAGTACTCATATGTGTTTATACCCGGCGATTTCACCGCGATACCGTCGGCAAAAGTGGAAACGCTCGCCAGACTCCCGCGTTTTTTGTCCCTGAATGAGTCATGCATGCTGCCCGCGCCGGCCGCCTGGACGCCGTAGACTTTACATGCGGGTTTCAGCATTTTCAGCGCGAACGCCACGCCCGATATCAGCCCGCCGCCGCCGACCGGCGCGATAACGGCGTCAAAGTCCGATACCTGGTCTATGATCTCAAGGCCGATGGTACCCCCTCCGGCGATCACGTCTATATCGTCGAAAGGGTGGATAAATACTCCGCCGCTCTCTTTTTGAAATGCGAGAGCCGCCTTTTCGGCGTCGTCATATACTCCGTCGATGAGCCGGACCTGCGCCCCCATGCGCTTAGTCGCCTCTATTTTGGATAACGGGGCGACACTCGGGATGAAAACGGTGGCTTCAATGCCCGAATGCCGGGCAGCCAGAGCGACGCCCTGGGCGTGATTGCCGGCAGAACAGGCGATCACGCCCGTCGCTTTTTCGGCGTCTGTCAGCGCGGCCATCTTGAAATACGCGCCGCGCACCTTAAACGATCCCGTGATTTGCAGATTTTCGGCTTTCAAATAAAGGTCGCAATCCAAAGCGATATTGGATGACAGAATCAAGTCCGTTTTCCGCGCGACGCTTTTTAAGATGTGCGCCGCCTGATATATCCTGTCGAGCGTCAGCATAAAACCGCCCCCTTGTCCGCCGAGGATACCGCTTTGGCATACCTTTTCAAATAGCCGCTCAGATTTTTTGGCGGCCTTTTTGGCGCTGCCTGTTTGCGTCTTTGGATTTCCTCATCGGAAACGAGCAGCGTCAATGAATGGTTGTTTATATCGATATGGATTCTGTCGCCGTCTGTAACATAGGCGACGGGCCCGTTTGCCTCCGCTTCCGGGGAAATGTGGCCGATGGCCGCCCCGCGCGTCGCGCCCGAGAACCGGCCGTCGGTGATAAGAGCCACCTCGCTGTCGAGTCCCATTCCGGCGATCGCCGAGGTCGGCCCCAGCATTTCGCGCATCCCCGGTCCGCCCGCGGGCCCCTCGTAGCGGATCACCACGACGTCGCCGTTATGTATGCGGCCGCCGTAGATCGCCTCGGTCGCCGCCCGCTCTCCGTCATAAACCCTCGCCGTCCCCGTAAAGTCCAGCATTTCGGGTTTTACCGCGCTGCGTTTTACAATCGCTCCGCCGGGCGCAAGGTTGCCAAACAGCGCCGCAAGGCCGCCCGTGTCCGCATAGCGCCGTATCACTTCTTTGTTTTTGACAAATACGCCTTGGATATTTTCCCCGACTGTTTTGCCGGTTACTGTCTTTTCGTCTTTGCTTAACAGATTGCCCAGCTCTCCCATAACGGCCAAGACGCCGCCGGCCAGATGCAAATCTTCCATATGGTGCATACCTGCGGGAGCAAGGCGGCACATGTTCGGCGTATGCGCGCTGATCCTGTTTACCAAATTCAAATCGAGGTCGATACCCCGTTCGTTGGCGACGGCGAACAAATGCAAAACGGAATTGCTGGAACAACCCAGTGCCATATCCACAGTCAGAGCGTTGCAAAACGCTTGTCTTGTCATTATATCCGAGGGTTTTGTATCGGCCCTCCACAGCTCCATGACCATATATCCCGTTTCTTTCGCGAGCCGTATACGCTTTGCGTAAACGGCGGGGACGGTGCCGTTTCCGGGCAATGCCATTCCCAGCGCTTCACACAGGCAGTTCATGGAGTTGGCGGTGAACATGCCGGAACATGAGCCGCAGCCGGGGCAGGCGGATTCTTCTATTTCACACAGTTTTGCTTCGCTGAGCTTGCCGGCCTTGAAGCCGCCGACCGCTTCGAATACGGTATTCAAGTCCAAACCGTCCGCGCTGAGCATCGGACCGCCGGATACAAAGACCGACGGCAGATCTAAGCGCGCCGCGGCCATCAGCATACCGGGCACGATTTTGTCGCAGTTCGGAATGAATACGAGCGCGTCAAAGCGGTGCGCTTTGACCATGCACTCGATACTGTCGGCAATCAGCTCGCGGGAGCAGAGGGAATATTTCATTCCCTCATGCCCCATGGCCAAGCCGTCGCACACGCCGATGGTGTTAAATTCCATCGGAGTGCCCCCATTCATCAGCACTCCGTCCTTGACGGCCCTGGAAATCGTCTGCAAATGGATATGTCCTGGCACGACCTCGTTGAAGGAGTTGACAATACCCACCAGCGGCCTCCCGATTTGCGCGGCGGTATACCCCATCGCTTTGAGAAGGGCGCGTTTGGGCGCGTTTTCCGCGCCCGATTTCAATTCGTCGCTGTTCATTTTTTATCGCTCCAACTCATCTTGTCCCTCAGCTCACTGCCCACCTTTTCCACAAGCAGCCCGCATTCGGCTTTTTTGCGAGCGGTAAAAAAGGGCCTGTCCTCCGCGTTTTCTTTCAGCCATTGCTTGGCAAAGGAGCCGTCTTGAATTTCGGACAATACTTTTTTCATTTCGTCCTTTGTGGTTTGGGTGATGATTCTGTCGCCGATAAGATAGTCGCCGTATTCCGCCGTGTCGCTGATGGAATGGCGCATGAACGAGAGCCCGCCCTTGATGACAAGGTCGATGATCAGTTTCATTTCGTGGATACACTCGAAATAGGCGTTCTCCGGCTGGTAACCCGCATCGACCAAAGTCTCAAATCCCGCCTTCATCAGCGCCGTCACGCCGCCGCAGAGCACGCATTGCTCTCCGAACAGATCTGTTTCGGTTTCCTCTTTGAATGTGGTTTCAAGGATGCCGCCGCGCCCGCCGCCTATGGCTGAGGCGTAAGCCAGCGCGAGTTCCCTGGCATTTCCCGCGGCGTCGTTTTCCACCGCGATCAGGCAGGGGACGCCTTTGTTTTCAAGGTATTGGCTTCTCACGGTATGGCCCGGCCCTTTGGGGGCGATCATGACGACGCTGACGTCTTTCGGGGGTATGATCTGTTTGTAGTGGATGTTGAACCCGTGGGCGAAACAAAGGGTCATGCCCGCTTTCAAATGGGGGGCGACGCCGGCGTCATAGATCGCCTTCATCTTCTCGTCGTTGACAAGCAGCATGACGATGCCGGCCCCTTTGACCGCGTCGGCGGTGTTTCGCACGGTAAAACCGTCTCTTTTTGCCGTTTCCGCGCTTTTTGAACCGTCGTACAGCCCCACGATGACATCGACGCCGCTGTCGCGCAGGTTTTGGGCGTGCGCGTGGCCCTGCGAGCCGTATCCTATGACGGCCACCGTTTTGCCCTTTAACAGTTTGAGATTGCAGTCCTTGTCGTAATACATTTTGCTCATGATTTTGACTCCTTTTCTTTTTTTATGATTTTTATATGGCAACGGTGTGTTTACCGTTTTACCCTTGTCATCAAAGCCACTTCCTTGACGTCATACAATTTTGAGAGCTGACGCACCATTTGGGTCTGTACATACTCGTCTCCGTGCGAAACGATCAGCATGCGCGAAAATCCCGGGTTTTCGGTCGGGTTGACGTAGAGGCTGTCGATGTTGTATCCGCGCCGGGCATAAAGGCCGGTTATGCGGTTGAGTACGCCGCAGTGATTTGAAACGATCAGTTCAACTGTGAATAGTTCCATGATATTTTCCCCCCTCCCTTACCATGTTTTTTACCGAACCTCCCGGCGGAATCATGGGAAACGCCTTCTCATCCATGTCGATTTTGCAGTCGATGACGACAGGAAGGCCATCCGGCAGCTCAGCCATTATTTCCTCCAATTCGAATAAGGTCGCAGCCGAATGTCCCCGGGCTCCGAACGCTTTCGCCAACGACGCAAAATCGGTTTTGCGGTCCAGTGTGCTCTGTGAGTACCGCCCTTTGTGAAACATTCCCTGCCATTGACGCGGCAGGCCTAACGCGTTGTTGTTGAGGATTATGATGACAATAGGAAGTTTTTGGGATACCGCCGTCGCCAATTCGATGAGGTTCATTCCGAAACTTCCGTCCCCGGTAAACAGCACCGTCCTTTTTTTGTCGTTGGCCATACAGCTCCCTATCGCCGCGCCGAGGCCGAAACCCATCGCTCCGAGGCCGCCGGAAGTGAGCAGGGTCCGGGGTTTTTGAAATTTGCAATACTGCATGACCCAGATCTGATGCTGCCCGACGTCGGTGACGATCACGGTGTCGTCATCGCAGTGCCGGCCGATCGCATTTATGATGCCTTGCGGGTTGTTTTGTCCGCCGGTATCGCGTGAAATTGTCACCTGCTTCAAGGCTTCGATGCGCGCCAGCCATTGCTCTTGCCGCATTGGGCCGATTATTTTCAGCAGCTCTGTCAGCACTTCTTTGACGTCGCCGCAGACGTCTATTTGCGTGGACACGTTTTTCCCGATTTCCGCCAGATCGATATCCACATGAATTATGGTTTTTTTCTGCTTGAAGATATCGGTGTTCCCGGTGGCGCGGTCTGAAAACCGGACGCCGAGGGCGATCATCACGTCGCATTCCGACTGCGCGATTGTGGCGGCGTATTTTCCGTGCATCCCGCACATACCCAAATTGAGGCCGTAATCGCAGGGTAACGCGGTCATACCCATCATGCTCAGCCCCACCGGCGCGGATAAAAGTTCGGACAGCGACCGGAGTTCCGCTTCGGCCCCGCCGGCGATCACGCCGCCCCCCGCGTAGATAAACGGTCTTTTGCATTCCGCGATTATCTTCGCGATATGTTCCAAATCAAATGCGCGCGGCCGTTTTTTTTCTTTTTTCAACGGCGGTTTTCCCAAATACTCGCACACGTCGGTCTGCACGCTTTTGGGAATATCGACTAAAACAGGCCCGCGGCGCCCGCTGTCTGCGATATGGAAAGCCTCATTTAAGATATCCTCGAGCTTTTCCACTTCCCGCACTTCAAAACTGTGCTTGACAATCGGCTGCGTTATGCCGACGATGTCCACCTCCTGAAAGCTGTCTCGTCCTAAAAGCGGTACTGCGACATTCCCCGTTATCGCCACCATAGGCACGCTGTCAAGGTACGCGTTGGCAATGCCCGTCACCAAATTTGTCGCGCCCGGCCCGCTTGTGGCGATGACCACGCCCGGCCTGCCTGCCGTCCTCGCGTAGCCGTCCGCCGCGTGCGCCGCGCCCTGTTCATGCGCTGTGAGCACATGATGGATTCTGTCCGCGTTTTTATACAGCTCGTCGTATATCGGCAGCACCGACCCCCCCGGATACCCGAAAACGGTTGTAGCGCCGTGAGCGCACAGCAGCTCGACGACGATCTGCGCCCCGTTCATTTTCATTATCTGTATTCCTCCTCGTATAATATAATAGCGAGGATTTTTTGTGCGCTAAAAGGAGACCTCGCAAAGCTCCAAAAAACAGTATGAAATTTGGGGGAATGGAGTGGAGCGGAGCGGAACGGAAATCCCCC